>JBBSQJ010000015.1:0-29508 GCA_038257965.1 Propionibacteriales bacterium | reverse complement strand
CTCGTGCTCGAAGATCTCCGCCGAGTCCGGATCGGCGAAGTAGCCGTAGTCGCGTCCCGCCTTGCGGTACGTCTTCACCACCCGATCGATCAGGGCACGCAGACTGTGCTCTCGCACCGGGGTCCCCAAGGCACCGCGAAAGTACTTCGTCGTCACGATGGTGGAGGCGTTGACGCTCCAGAAGTCGGGGAACTCCACCGCGCGCTGCTCGAAAACCACCTCGCCGGTCTTCCAGTTCGTCTGGACGACGTCGCGGTGCTCCCAGGTGACCTCATCGTAGGGATGCACGCCCGCGGTGGTGAAGACACGCTCGATGCTCAGGCCGGTGCTGCTCGATTCGGCGGTCCGGCTCGCGCCGCGAGCACGCTTGTCGGCGCGCCCGTTGGTCGGACGAGTGGTTTCGGTCATCTTCGGTCTCTCTCTCAGGCCGCGGTCCGCGGCGCAGTCGTGGGACGAGTGGGACTGATGTGTGGAGCCGGGGTGAACCCGCGCAGGCCTTCCCCTGCCACGCGGGCCCACCCCGAGATCGTGAGCCTTACGGGCTGCGGGTCGGACCGGATCGGGTCGGGGTGAGCTTGTGCGGGGTGTAGGCGCTGACCTGGCGTTCGCCCTGGACGTCGGGACCCAGCGGTCGGCCTGGGTATCGGGGAGCAGGGGCTCGAGCCCGGTCGGCTCGGGCTCGACCCGCAACAGGGCGATCTCGGCCTCGAAGTCGTCGACCGACCCGAACTGGCGGTAGACGCTCGCGAAGCGGAGATAGGCCACCTGGTCGAGCTCACGGAGCGGACCGAGGATCGCAACGCCGACCTCGTCGGCCGGCACTTCAGGCTGTCCGCCGGCCCGCAGCGAGTCCTCGACCAGCTGCCCCAACCGAGCGAGCTGGTCTTGCGTGACCGGGCGCCCCTTGCAGGCCTTGCGAACACCTGTTATCACCTTGTCGCGATTGAACGCCTCCACCACACCGCTTCTCTTCACCACGACCAGTTGCATCTGCTCGATGGTGGTGAACCGCCGCGTGCAGCTCGGGCACTGACGGCGCCGCCGGATGCTGCTGCCGTCCTCGGCCACGCGGGAGTCCAGCACCTTGGAGTCGGTGTGTCGGCAGTACGGGCAGTGCATGTCCGGCTCCTTTCAGCTGGTGCGGATCACTTGGCGCCGGTAGCGGCTCCTGGGGATGACCCTGGGGACGAGTTGTGGGTGACGCTGTGGATCAGTGTGGATCATTGACCACAAGCTGTGGATGAATGACACCCCTGTAACTACTAGATATGGATACCGTACGTCGGAGGCCCATTGTCCGCAAGGCCCCGGACAGAAAATGATTCGTGTCGCGATCTCGAGGAACGCGGACACGGCCGGCAGCACTCGGTCCGGCAGCGAGTCCAGAACTACAGCAGGTTGCGCAACACGGTGTAAGCGGCGGCCAGGCACGGACCGAGAATCAGCCAGCTGGTCGGATGCACACGAACCAGCCGATCGGCGATCCGGTGGGGCGGTCGCAGCTTCGGACCACCGAGCGCTTCGACGATCCACGCCAATCCGAGGATCGTCACGACGCCCAGCCCGAGAAAGGCCAGCGGGTTGAACGCGATGGCCGCTGAGAGATCACCGTGCAGCAGGGCAGCACCCATCCGAGTCCCCCCGCACAACGGGCATTCCCAACCCGTGACGGTCCGGAACGGACACGGTGCGCCCGCGCCGGTGGTGGCGTACAGCGCACTCAGGCCGAGGCCCAGGCCGAAGAACCCACCGAGATACTTCAGCGCCGCACGAGCACGGAACTCCTTGGCACGGTACGTCGGGCTTGCCGTGCCGCCGAAGGTCATGGCTCCATTCTGCCTTCTCATCCGGCCAGGTTGCCCCCGACACGGCATCCCACCGACTGTCCAGCGGCCTACACTCAGACCGAGACGAGCAGACAGGTTCCTGGCTCATGACCGATCCCTTCACCGCGTCCCCCGTTCCGAACGGACCCCTGACTCCAGGCCGGCCGATGTATGGACCGGCACCACACAGCTACGGCGAACCTCCGGCGCCGACCTACGGTCCGATCCCGGCACCGCCCGCTGACCCACGATCCGCTACCTCACGAGCCATCACCCCGCGACCGATCGGGCATGCGAACTGGGGACGTCGGGTGCCCGCATTCTTGATCGACTTCGCCCCAGCCCTGCTCGCGTGCGTCCCGCTGACGGTCGCCTACTTCGGGTTGCTATTCGCGCTGCTGCGGGCTCCGATCAGCCGCGACTCCACCATGCCCGATCTCGGATTCGCGCTTGTCTGGCTACTGGTCGGAGCGGTCCTCATGCTGGCCGCTGTCGGCTGGAACACGTACAACCGATGGCTGGTCGGTGGGCGATCCGGGCAATCGCTCGGGAAACGGGTCATGAAGCTCCGCCTACTCAGCGAGCAGACCGGTCAGCCCGTGGGACCGAGCAACGCATTCGCCCGCGACCTCGCCCACATCCTCGACGGTATCTCGGTCGTCGGCTTCCTGTGGCCGCTGTGGGACGACAATCGTCAGACCTTTGCCGACATGCTCCTGCACACCGTCGTCACCGACGATCGACTCACGGCCTGACCAGCTGACTCGTGCCGACCGGCTGGTAGTTGTCACCCGTCACCCTGATGGCGGTCGGCACCACGACCGCCAGCACTGCCACGGCGACCATCGCCAGTACAACCAGCACGACCGAGACGCCGCGATCGGTGAGCCTCCACGAAGCAGTCTGGTTCGCAATGACCGCCGTCGATCCGACCGCTGCTGAATGCGGCGCGAGACAGGCACGCGAGCGCGGGGTCCCGGTGAGCGACGCGAGCGTCGGGGCGGGAACCGGCGACGCTGGACGCAACCGCGGCGCGCTGGCGCGACCCTGGCCGCGCGCCGGGCGTCCACCGGAACGCGATGGCCCCGGTCGTGCCGGTGCGCGGTTGATGTCGCCAACCGCCTCGAGATCGAGAACGCTCATCACGAGCCCCTTCCTGTCATCGAGAACGAGCGAGTCGTTCACCGATAGAACGTTTGTTTGAATTTATATCGCACGTAGGTGCGATTGCAAGCCTTTTGACGTCGCCGTTTTCGAGCGGACGTTCGACGGAGTCCCGACTGGCCTCAGTCAAACGGTGGGCTCAGACACTTTCCGGCGCATCACGTGCAGGTCGCCCGCGCACCGTCCGCACGTCACCTGGGCACCCGTTTTGCTGGCTCGCTTCAATACCAGTCATCGCCGTGGACTACATTCATGCCAGTTGACGGCTCGCCTGTCGATGGATCGGTCAGGTGAGCGAGAGGAGCGGGAATGGCAGCGGAAGGAGTGCCGTCGCAGGGACTGCCCTCGCAGGGACTGCACGGTACCGACGGGCCGGCCATACCGGTGTTCTTCCTCTCCGACAGCACTGGGATCAGTGCGGAGACGATGGGCAACGCGATGCTGATCCAGTTCCCCGGCCTTCGGTTCGAGCGACGGGTGATCCCGTTCATCACATCGGTGGATGAGGCCCGCAAGGTGGTCGCCGTGCTGGACGCTGCGATGGACCACCACGTCACTCCCCTGGCGTTCTCCACCACCGCCGTCACCGAGATCCGCGACGAGTTGCACAAGACGATCTGTCCGTTGATCGACTTCTTCGACCTGCACATGAGCCGGGTCGAATCGATCCTCGGCGTCCACGGTCTGCGAGTCGCCGCCCGCCTCCACGGGGTCGGTGACATCAAGCGCTACAACGCGCGAATGGCGGCGGTGGAGTATGCGATCGAGCACGACGACGGCCAGAGCCTCCGCGCGCTGGACAAGGCCGACGTGATCTTGCTGGCGCCGTCGCGCTGCGGCAAGACCCCCACCACCATGTATCTCGCGTTGCAGCACGGTGTGTTCGTCGCGAACTACCCCTTGGTGGAGGAGGACTTCCTCGAGAACGAGCTTCCGCGGCCCATCAAGGGGCTTCGCGATCGTTGCTTCGGCATCACCACCACCCCGGCACGGCTGAGCCAGGTGCGCCAGGAGCGCCGGGCGAACTCGCGCTACGCCTCGCTCGAGCAGTGTGCCTACGAGCTGCGTAAGGCCGAGGCCCTGTTCCGATCCCACCGCATACCGATGATCAACTCCGCGAACAAGTCGGTCGAGGAGATGTCCACCGTCATCCTGCAGACCCGCAGCATCGACTGACGAGCACCTACCGAGAGGCACACCATGGGCAGCGACGTGATCACCGCCGTCGACCACAGCAATCTCGATCCCAGGAACGTCTTGTGGTTCTCCGAGATCGGCCTGGTCGACCTGGAATCGGTAGGCGGCAAGAACTCCTCGCTCGGGGAGATGGTGAGCAACCTCAGCGACGCCGGGGTGCGGGTGCCGGACGGTTTCGCGACGACCGCCGACGCCTACCGACGGTTCATCGGCACGACCGGACTGGCCGAGACGATCACCGCCAGGCTGGCCGGGCTCGACACCGACGACGTCCGCGAGCTCGCCCGCGTCGGTGCCCTGATTCGCACCACGGTCGTGGAGCAGCCGTTCCCGGCCGACCTGGAGGCCGATATCAGGGCCGCCTACGACCGGCTGGCCGGTGACGATGCCGAGGTCTCGTTCGCGGTCCGTTCCAGCGCCACCGCCGAAGACCTTCCCGACGCCTCCTTCGCGGGTCAGCAGGAGACGTTCCTCAACGTCCGCGGGATCGACGCGATCCTGATCGCCATTCGCGAGGTGTTCGCCTCGCTCTACAACGACCGGGCGATCGCGTACCGCGTGCACCATCGGTTCGCCCACGAAGCCGTCGCCTTGTCTGCCGGGATCCAACGGATGGTGCGTTCCGACATCGGTGCCTCAGGGGTCATGTTCACCATGGACACCGAGTCCGGCTTCCGCGACGCCGTCTTCATCACGTCCTCCTATGGCCTGGGCGAGGCCGTCGTCCAGGGTGCGGTGAACCCGGACGAGTTCTACGTCTACAAGCCGGCGCTGTCGGCCGGCCGGCCGGCGATCCTCAAACGAGGGGTGGGCGGCAAGGCGACCAAGATGATCTACACCGCCGATCGCACGGTCGGTAAGACGACCGAATTCGTCGATGTCCCCGATGCCGATCGTGGCCTGCTCAGCCTCGACGATGACGAGGTCACCGAGCTCGCCCGGCATGCCGTCGCCATCGAGGCCCACTACGGCAGGCCGATGGACATCGAATGGGGCAAGGACGGCCGAGACGGCCGGCTCTACATATTGCAGGCACGCCCGGAGACGGTGGAGTCGCGACAGCCCGTCGGCAGCATGAGGAGATTTCGGCTGAACGAGAAGGGCACCGTGTTGATCGAGGGGCGAGCGATCGGCCAGAAGATCGGATCCGGGCAGGTTCGTGTGCTCAGCTCGCTGGAGGGAATGCACGAGTTCGTGCCCGGTGAAGTGCTCGTGGCCGATATGACCGACCCGGACTGGGAGCCGATCATGAAGCGGGCCAGCGCGATCGTCACCAACCGGGGCGGTCGGACCTGCCACGCGGCGATCATCGCCCGTGAGCTGGGCATCCCCGCCGTGGTCGGCACCGGCGCCGCGACCCGCAGTCTCGCCGACGGAGCCTTTGTCACGGTCTCGTGCGCCGAGGGCGATACGGGCTTTGTCTACGGCGGGCTGCTCGACTTCTCCGTCGATGAGACCGCACTGGAGTCGATGCCCGACGTCGGCGTCGAGATCATGATGAACGTCGGCACCCCCGACCAGGCTTTCGCCTTCTCCCGCCTACCCAGTGCCGGGGTCGGTCTGGCCCGCCTGGAGTTCATCATCAATCGTCAGATCGGGATCCATCCCAAGGCGCTGCTCGACTTCGACGAGTTGACCGGCGCAGTGAAGGAACAGATTGCGGAGTCGGTGGTCGCCTACGACAGCCCGCGTGCCTACTTCGTGCAGCGGGTGGTCGAGGGCGTCGCCATGCTCGCCGCCGCGTTCGCGCCGAAGCCGGTGATCGTGCGGATGAGCGACTTCAAGTCGAACGAGTACGCCAATCTGGTCGGCGGCGAGCTGTACGAGCCGCACGAGGAGAACCCGATGATCGGCTACCGGGGCGCGACTCGATATCTGTCGACCCAGTTCGCCGAGTGCTTCGCCATGGAATGTGAGGCACTCAAATACGTCCGCGACGAGATGGGTCTGACCAATGTCAAGATCATGATCCCGTTCGTGCGTACGCTCGGCGAGGCCGAGGGTGTGATCGATCTGCTGGCGCAGCACGGGCTACGCCGCGGTGAGAACGACCTTCAGGTGATCATGATGTGCGAGCTGCCGTCCAACGCCGTGCTCGCCGACCGCTTCCTCGACCATTTCGACGGGTTCTCCATCGGATCCAACGACATGACGCAGCTGACCCTCGGTCTGGACCGCGACTCCGGTCTGGTCGCCGCCACCTTCGACGAGCGGGATCCGGCCGTGCTGTTCATGATCGAGGCGGCGGTCAAGGCCTGCAAGGCACGCGGCAAGTACGTCGGCATCTGCGGCCAGGGCCCGAGCGATCACCCCGACCTGGCGGACTGGCTGATGGACATCGGGATCGAGAGCATGTCGCTCAACCCCGACACCGTGGTCGAGACCTGGCTGCGACTCAGCAAGCGCTGATCCGCACTACGCTGATCCGCACTACACAGCGCGCAGCAGCGCCCACAGCTCGGCCTTGGCCTCGAACGTCTCCAGGTCGAGGCCCAACAGCGTCCCGGCTCGCCGCACCCGGGCCTTGAGGGTATGTCGGTGCACGCCGAGTTCGCGTGCCGCAGGCTCCCAGGCTGCGTTGTGAGTCAGCCACACCTCCGCCGCTCGGCGCAGGTCGCGCGAGTCGGGTGCGATCAGCAACGGCGCGAGACGATGTGCGGCGACGGCACAGATCTCGCCGCGCGACAGCAGCCCGAACAACGGTTCCGAGCCGGACTCCACGATGCCGGCCTCCTGCGGACGCCGATCGAGCTCGACCAGACCCTCACGCAGTGCGGCGCCGACACCCGACCAGTCCACCGGGCGGGACATCACCACTACCGATGCGTGTCGGTTGACCACCAGCTCAGCCGCCTCGCGAGCGAGTGGGTCCTCGACGACGCCGGCAAAACCGTCACCCCAGCGCGCTGCGAGCACCGACCGTCCCCGCCCAGCGGCCTGGACGCTCAGCGCGTGGTCCAACTCGCCGGGCTCGGATCGTGCGTCGAGCCTGGTCAGCAGGACTCTCAACGGAGCCTGCGGCAACGCGCGACCCGATACTGCCAGCACACGATTGACGGCGCCCAGCTCGCCGGTGAGCGCCAGCTCGAGCAGTTCCGCATTCAAGGTCAGCGTCGACTCCTGCTGTCGCGTCGCGTCCTCCACGGCGAACTCGGCCAGCGCGACGGCGCTGGTGATCACTGCTGTCGCGGCCGGGTCGGGGCGTAGGTCCAGCACCACCGCCAACACGCCGCGCAGTTCGTCCCGCCGGCCCAGGGTCTGCAGGCCGACCACCACATCCGACAGTTCCAGTGCCGATCCGGAGCGCAGCCGACGACGCAGCAACCGTTGCGCCTCCACCCGGACCGCGTCGACGTCCGCGGCGGACAGGCGTGCTCGCCCGTGCACCGACAGGGCTTCGCCATAGGTGTCGAACAGCACGACGACCGCGGACAAGCGACGGGCCAGCTCGTCCAGCACGGAGGCGATCCGACCCGGGGTAAGCGCCGCAAGGGACAGCGCGCGCTGCGCCTCCAGCGTCCACACATCCCGGGCGTGATCCTGCTCGGCCAGGGCATCGGCGATCCGGCGCACGATCGCGATGAAGGGAGTCCGGAACGGCACTTCGACCAACGGAAGGCCGATCGCGGTGCAGGCCGTCACCAGGTGGCCGGGTATGCCCGAACGCGCAACTTCGGTGCCGAAGCCGACCGCCGCCACACCGACACCGGCCAGACGCGCGACGTAGTCCTCGTACACCCCGGCTGGGTCCCCTTCGGCGAACTGCGTTCCGGTGGTGAGGAGCAGGTTTCCACCCTCGAGGAACGGGGTGGGGTCGAGCAGGTCCGAGCTGTGCGCCCAACCGATGTTCGCCTCGGACGAGCCAGTGAGGAGCCGCAGCCGCAGACCGCGGTCGCTCAACAGCGAGGGAAGGCCGATGGTCACCGAGGCAGCCTAGCCAGTGTCCTGCCAGAGTGGCAGCGAGCCTGCCGATCTGGAAGGGACTGTCGGGCTTACCGTGGCAGGACGATCCGAATCGAAGGAGCATCCATGTCTGCTGTCCAAGACGCCACCGTTCTCGGCGGTCCCGCGCTCGGTCAGGAACGCCGTCTCGTGACAACGCTTCCCGGTCCGCGGACCCAGGAGTTGCAGGCCCGCAAGGCTGCAGCAGTCTCCTCCGGCGTCAGCGTGACGATGCCGATCTACGCGGCCGCGGCGGGCGGCGGCGTCGTGGTCGATGTCGACGGCAACTCCCTGATCGATCTCGGTTCGGGTATCGCCGTCACCACCGTCGGCAACGCGAATCCCGCCGTGGCCGCCGCCGTCGCCGATCAGGTTGCCCGGTTCACCCACACCTGTTTCATGATCAGCGGCTACGAGGGCTATGTGGAGGTCGCCGAGCGGCTGAACCGGCTCACCCCGGGTGACCATGCCAAACGGACCGCGCTGTTCAACTCCGGTGCGGAGGCCGTCGAGAACGCGATCAAGATCGCCCGGATCGCCACCGGCAAGCAGGCGGTCGTCGCCTTCGACCACGCCTACCACGGCCGCACCAACCTGACCATGGGCCTGACCGCGAAGTCCATGCCCTACAAGAGCGGCTTCGGTCCGTTCGCCGGCGAGATCTACCGCGCCCCGATGTCCTACCCCTATCGCGACGGCGGCCTGTCCGGTGTGGAAGCCGCCCAGATCGCGCTGCTGCAGATCGAGAAGCAGGTCGGCGCGGCCAACCTCGCCGCCATCATCATCGAGCCGATCCAGGGCGAGGGCGGCTTCATCGTCCCGGCCCCGGGCTTCTTGGCCGAGTTGGCCTCGTGGGCGAAGACCAACGACGTGGTGTTCATCGCCGACGAGATCCAGACCGGCTTCGCCCGGACCGGCGCCATGTTCGCCAGCGAGCACGAGGGTGTCGTGCCCGACCTGATCACGACGGCCAAGGGCATCGCCGGCGGCCTCCCGCTCGCCGCCGTCACCGGCCGGGCCGACCTGATGGATGCCCCGCACGCCAGCGGTCTCGGCGGTACCTACGGCGGCAACCCGGTCGCTTGCGCGGCCGCACTGGCCGCCCTCGACGCCTTCGAGTACGGCGGACTGATCGAGCGAGCGCAACAGATCGGCGATATCGCCCTCCCGCGCCTGAACGCCGCCAAGCAGACCGATCCGCGGATCGGTGAGGTGCGCGGTCGTGGCGCCATGATCGCCATCGAGATCGTGGACCCGACCACCGGCGCTCCGGATGCCGCGCTCACCAGCGCGGTGGCGAAGTCTACTCATGATCAAGGAGTCATCGTGCTGACCTGTGGCACGTACGGCAACATCATCCGGCTGCTCCCGCCGCTGTCCATCCCCGACCATCTGCTGATCGAGGGTCTCGATGTCCTGCTGGATGCGCTCGCCCAGAATTGAGACACCCGATCCGAAACGCGGGAACTGAAACGACCAGAACCGAGGGAGCAGATCATGAGCATCCAGGCTGAGAAGCGGCACGGCACTGCGGCCCTACCCGCCGACCTACCGACCGGCTTGTTGATCGACGGCGAATGGGTCGATGCGAGCGGCGGAGACACCATCGCGGTGATCGACCCGGCGACCGGTGACGAACTGACCCACATCGCCGACGCGACGCCCGCCGACGCGGTCGCCGCCTTGGATGCGGCGGTGGAGGCGCAGGTCGAGTGGGCCGCCACCCCTCCCCGCACGCGCGGGGAGATCCTCCGCCGGACCTTCGAGGAGGTGACCCGGCGCAAGGACGACTTCGCTCGCCTGATGACCCTGGAGATGGGCAAGCCGTTGGCGGAGGCCCACGGCGAGGTCACCTACGGCGCTGAGTTCCTGCGCTGGTTCAGCGAGGAAGCCGTGCGGATCACCGGCCGGTACGGCCTCAATCCCGAGGGCACCGGACGCATGGTCGTCTCGTCCCGACCGGTCGGACCGGCCTACCTGATCACGCCGTGGAACTTTCCGCTGGCCATGGCCACCCGCAAGATCGCGCCGGCGCTGGCCGCCGGTTGTCCGGTGATCATCAAGCCGGCCGCGAACACCCCGCTCACCACGCTGCTGCTCGCTCAGGTACTGATCGAGTCCGGTGTGCCCGCCGGTGTCGTCAACGTGATCGCGTCCTCGACGTCCGCGGGAGTCACCAAGCCGCTGATGTCCGATCCCCGCCTCCGCAAGCTGAGCTTCACTGGCTCGACCCCGGTGGGCCGCACGCTGCTGGCCCAGGCAGCCGAGAACATTGTGCGGACCTCCATGGAGCTCGGCGGCAACGCGCCCTTCCTGATCTTCGACGATGCGGACCTGGACGCGGCCGTCGAGGGCGCGATGTTGGCCAAGTTCCGCAACATCGGTCAGGCGTGCACGGCCGCCAACCGGTTCATCGTGCACAGTTCGCTGGTCGACGATTTCGTCACCCGGGTCACGGCCCGGGTCCAGGCGATGCGCGTCGGTCCTGGCCTCGCCGACGGCGTGACGATCGGACCGTTGATCGACGCCAAGGCCGTCGCCAGCACCGAGGAACTCGTCGCGAACGCCATCGATCTCGGCGCGCGCGTGACCACCGGTGCCGAGCGGGTGGAGGGTCGGGGCTTCTTCTACGAACCAACGGTTCTCCGCGACGTCGCGCCCGGTTCACGGCTGCTGCGCGAGGAGATCTTCGGACCCGTGTTGGGTGTCACGTCATTCGACACCGAGGACGAGGCGGTGGCCGCGGCCAACGACACCGAGTACGGCCTGGTGAGCTATGCGTTCACCCGCGACCTCGCTCGGGCGCACCGACTGATCGACTGCCTCGAGACCGGGATGATGGGCCTCAACACGGGGATGGTCTCCAACGCCGCTGCGCCGTTCGGCGGCGTCAAGGCATCCGGACTCGGCCGGGAAGGCAGCTCGGAGGGCATCGAGGAGTACCTCGAGACGAAGTACACTCTAATTCCCGCCTGATTCTGATCACCGCGTCGCAGCGATCGTGGGCACATCGCGAGTCGGCCTGGATGACAGCGCCCTTCGACAGGCTCAGGGCACATCTCACCGCGCCGCACCCGGCGCTGGACCAATCGACGGGCTCAGGGCACCTGTCGGGACCCGGACACCATCGAGGAACTACTTGATCGTGCTGTTGCTCGCGGTCGGGGCGGGTGGCTTGGTGTCCTTCAGGGGGAGTCCGCAGTACTGCTCCCGGATCGCCTCGATCAGGTGCTTCGCCCGGATCGTCAGCGAGAAGGGCGCGTTGCCGACCGAGTGCTGCACCCGTCCTTTGGTCACGACGACACCGAGGTCCGCGCCCTTCCAGCGGTAGTCGCCCGCGCCGTAGATGCGCAGGAAGAAGGCCTCCTGCTCGTTCTGCAACTGGTGCCAGTCCAGCGCCGCCCGCTTGAACACCAACGCACCGGAGCGGTCGATGGCATACTGCCCGGTCGGCGCGGAGTCGGTGATCAGCTCGACGACCGGGGAGGTCTCCTTGATCACCATGTGGCTCCACAGGTCGGCCGAAGCCAGCTCCAGCCAGCGCTCGTTGATCTCACCGACGTCGAGATCGAAGTCGGAGTCCATGAACTCCAACAGGTGGAACGCGAACAGCGGCACATCCGCATAGGCGCCCGCGGTCACGTTGGTGATGGCCGACGCCCCGCTGATTCTCGGATTCAGCTCACCGAGGTAGGCCTCGTTCGTATCGACGTCGATCAGCACGTCCACCTCGAAGAAGCCCCGGTAGCCCTCCCGGCCCAGCGCGTCGCCCAGCCGTCGTACGAGGTCGATCGCGCGCCGGCGCTGATCGTCGTCGAGCACGTCGGGAAACATCTCGTTGCCGCACCAACCACCGCGATACGGGGTCAGCGCCGGATGGCCGGTGAGCTCGGTCATGAAGGGACCGACGACTGTCCCGCTGCGAGTCAGAACCGCTTCGACGGCGATGGGACGGTTGTTGATCCGCCTCATCACCTTGACCTCGTTGCCGACGATCTCCTTGGCACACCGCTTCCAACCGGTCTCGTCGTCGATGAAGAACGTGGTCTTGCCGGAATCGCCGTACGCGGTCTGGATCACCAGGTCAGCGCCCAGCCCGGCTTCTGTGGACTTGGCGATCAACTCGTCGTAGGTGCCCACGGTGGCGAGGATGTTGGGCACACTCGGTGCGCCCACCTCGTTGCCGAGCCGCGTGGTGACCAGCTTGGAGTCGAGGTGATCCCGCAGCTTTGCAGATGGCAGGATCAGGTCGTAGCCGAGCTCGGCGCAGATCCGCTCCGTCTCCTCGTCGAAGAACACCATGCAAATCTTCGGCGGCACTCCGCTGACCCGTCGGGACGCGATGAACGCCATCACCTCGGCATTCGACAAGAGCCAGTTGTTGATCTCCTCCCCCGACTCGAATTCGATGTATGGCTTCCGCTTCGGGGTGAACACCCGCGGATGCGCGCCGTCCCAACCGTCGTAGTAGCTGATGTAGGAGAAGTTGCGCACCCAGCGATCGAGACCCAGCAGATTGAACGGCGTCGCCCCCACGAAATAGATCGGCGTCTCGTTCGTCCGGAAGAAGTGGCGGACCTCGGAGATGTTGCGCAGTCGCCCCCGGTCGCTGGACGAATCGGGCGCCGCGAAGACCGCATCGGTGCTCGGCGTGATCTCGGTCCCAGTGGCCTGGTTGAACTCCGCCTCGGTGTCCATCGCGTCGCTGGTCATGAACCTTGCTCCTGATCGTGGCTGAGGTGCGTCCGATGGTGATGGGCGTGGATCTCGCCCTCGGGAATCGGTGCCGCCCGTTCGCTGAGCAGCGGCAACGTCGGGTCCCACCGCGTGCCGTCGCGCTCGTCGCGCCGCTTGCGCGCGATCGCGGACAGCGCCTCCAGCACTACCCGGTTGGCGAGCGCCGCGGTGATGTCGGCGTGATCGTACGGTGGGCTGACCTCCACGACGTCCATGCCGACCACTGGCAGTTCCAGACAGATCCGGCGGACTGCGTCAAGCAGTTCCCGCGCCGACAGTCCACCCGGCTCCGGAGTGCCCGTGCCGGGCGCATGGCCGGGATCGCAGACGTCGATGTCGACGGACAGAAAGACACCCTCGCACTCGTCCGTTGCGACCGCGAACGCCTCGGTCAGGCATTCGCCGAGCCCACGGTGGATGATCTCGGTCATCTCATACGACCGCATGTTCTGCGCCGCCATCCAATCCAGCGTCTCCGGCGGCGGCCAGTAGCCACGAAGTCCGATCTGCAGGAACCGGTCGCCACGGAGTGCACCGGACTCGATCAGCCGACGCATGGGCTGACCGTGACCCCACAGTGAGCCGAACTCGATATCACCGGTGTCGGCGTGGGCGTCGAAGTGGATCATCGACACCCGACCCGCCCCGATGACATTCGCGCAGCCCTTCGCGTCCGGGTAGGCAATCGAGTGATCACCGCCCAGCGAGATCGGGATGGCCCCGGTCCCGGCGACCTTCTCGACCGCAGCCTCGAGCGCCGGCAGGGCCACCGCTATGTCGCCGGAGTACATCTCGACATCGCCCGCATCGTAGACAGCGAGGTCGGTCAGACCGTCGGTCCGCAACGCGAGCGAGGGGCGTGAGCCGTCGTGCGGCAGGTAGTCGGTCATCCGGATCGCTTGCGGACCGAACCGCGTACCTGCACGATACGACGCGCCGCCGTCGAAGGGTGCGCCGAGTATCACCACATCGGCGTCGGCGTAGCTGTCCGGCTCGTCGAGATCACACCGCCGGACGCCGAGGAAGGTGATGTCGGGTCCGAATTGAGGTCCGTACCGTGTCATGAGCGAAGCCTCTCGGGAGTGCGAAGCGTTGCCAATCCTCGCGGAGTCGAGGTTCACCGCATCGGAGGGTAGTCGAGAAGATCACTCTGCCAACCCGGCCAGCGGCGGTCAATGGTCCATGCTTGTCGGGCCGGACGTGGAGCTTCGGCGATGCCCGTCAGCTCACCGCGGCCGCGCCACGGGTCCAGCCGCTGACCTCGGCGCTGATCGCGTCGAACGCGGCGACGGTCGAGAACAGCTTCCAGGCGTCCTGCGGCGTCGGCCAACTCGACAATTTGGCCGCGACCAGACCGGCACGGCGATTGACATAGATCATCTGGCCGTGGATCCCCAGACACAGCAGCACGGGTCGGGCGGCATCGGGCACCCAGAACTGGTTGCGGTAGAGACCGCCTGGCATCCGGTTGTCGTCCGGGCTCTCCGCAAACGCGCGCACCGAGTCGGGCCCGCCGGCGAAGGTGTCCTCGATCCACCACGGTGGGACCACCTGATCGCCGGTGATCGACGTGCCGTTGCGCAAGATCATCAGGCCGAAACGGGCCAGATCACCGAGCGCGGCCGAGATCCCACCGTCGAACATCCCGCTGCCCTCGGAGTCGATGCCGAGGTTCGCGTCGAACTCGACGCCCAACCGCGACCAGACCAGATCACCGGCGACCTCGCAGAACGAGGTACCGGTGGCGGTCTCGACGACCCATCCCAACACGTCGGTCTCACAACTGCGGTAGGAGAACGGGCCGCCGTGCGGCGATCCCTGCCTCAGCGCCAGGAGAAACTCGCGCAGCGAGCCGGGAACGCCGGGGTCGAGTCGAGGTGCCCAGCCGAAGGCCTGCTCGAGCATGCGCACCTCCGCCGCGGGATTCAAGTACTGCTCGGAGAACTTGATTCCCGAGCGCATGTCCAGCAGGTGGCGGATCGTCGCGCCGGCATAGCCGGTGCCGTGGAAGGCGGGGATGTAGTGGGTGACCGGGGCGGCGGGTTCGATGACACCCTGCGCGATCAGCGACCCTACGACGGTGCCGACGATCGACTTGGAGACCGACATCAGCAGATGGAGCGTGCTCGCCTCCATGCCTTCGAGATAGCGCTCGACCAGAACCCCTGGGCCAAGTTGTGGATGGTCGTGAACGACCATCCATGCGTCGGTGTCGGTGTGGGTGATCACGTGATCCACGTCTGCACGACGTCCGTCGTTGCAGACCACCGGCAGCGACCCGGGATCGAACGGGTGAGTGGGCAGTCGGGCTGCCGACTCGTCGCCGCGCCGGATGGGGACGGTCGGGAAGATCTCCGCCATGTGCCGGAAGGTCCACCTCAGCTGGCCGGCGCTTTGCCAGTTGTCCAGGCTGACCGGAAACGGCGGCCGACTCGCCCCGGAGCCGATCACCGTCGTCGACCTCGCCACCCTGCACTCACGCAGGGAGGTTACCCCGACACGCCGTCGAACAGATGTTTGAATCTGTCGGTCTCCCGGTTTATGGTTCGGATATGCCTGAACGCGATGATGCCAACCCCGCCGATCAGTTGCCGGCCGCACACGATGAGGCGACACCTGCGACCACCCGGCGGCGGGGCCGGCCCAAGGCGGCCGACGTGGTCGCGCAGCTGGCCGAGCTCGGCGGCGGTGTCACATCCTTGCCCGACGGTCCGACGGACGCGAACGGCCTGACACCGCGACAGCGCAGGATCCTCGAGACGATCAAGGAGACCGTCGAGCGTCGCGGCTATCCGCCGAGCATCCGGGAGATGGGCGATGCGGTCGGTCTGGCGAGTTCGTCCAGCGTTGCCCATCAGCTGAAGATGCTCGAGCAGAAGGGCTTCCTGCGCCGCGATCCCAACCGGCCCCGCGCACTGGAGGTGTTGCTGCCCGCCGATGCCCGGGGGCCGGCGGTGCGATCGGCGAGGGAGGACACCGGGGATGTGACCGGTCTCGGCGACAACATCCCGCAGCCGGTGCTCGTCCCCGTGCTCGGGCGGATAGCGGCAGGCGGTCCGATCCTGGCCGAGGAGCGCGTCGAGGACATCTTCGCCCTCCCCCACCAGCTCGTCGGCGACGGCACATTGTTCCTGCTGGAGGTCCGTGGCGACTCGATGATCGACGCGGCGATCTGCGACGGTGACTGGGTGGTCGTGCGACAGCAGGCGACCGCGAACAACGGCGACATCGTCGCTGCACTGCTCGACACCGAGGCCACGGTCAAGACGTTCAAGCGCGCCGACGGACACGTCTGGCTGCTGCCCCACAATCCTTCCTACACTCCGATCGACGGCGATCAGGCGTCCATCCTGGGCAAGGTCGTCGCGGTCCTGCGCAAGGTGTAGGACCTCGGCCGCATGGACTACAAAACGCTGGGCTCCGAGGTGATCAGCTGGGTCTGGAACCGCGCCACGGCGCGCAGCTTGTTGGCCACGTCGAGCGCGGCCACCTTGTAGGCCTCCGACAGCGTCGGGTAGTTGAACACGGTGTCCACCAGGTAGTCGACCGTGCCGCCACAACCCATCACCGCCTGGCCGATATGCACCAGCTCGGTTGCATTCGTGCCGAAGACATGCACGCCGAGAATTTCCCGGGTGTCGGCGTGCACGATCAGTTTGAGCATCCCGTAGGAGTCGCCGGTGATCTGACCGCGGGCCAGTTCGCGGTAGCGGGAGATGCCGACCTCGAACGGGATCGCCTCCGAAGTGAGCTCGGCCTCCACTCGACCGCAGTAGGAGATCTCCGGGATGGTGTAGATGCCGATCGGCTGCAACCCGCGCAGCTCGTTAGCCGGCTCGTCGAAGGCGTGCGAGGCGGCCAGCCGGCCCTGGTCCATGGATGTCGCGGCCAGCGCGGGGAAGCCGATCACGTCGCCGACGGCGTAGATGTGCGGAACGTCGGTCCGGTAGTGCAGGTCGACTTCGAGCCGCCCACGTCTGTCGGCGGCGAGCCCGGCCAGGTCGAGGTTCAGGCTGTCGGTGTTGCCCTGCCTGCCGGCCGAGTGCATGACCACCGCGGCAGCGATCCGCTTTCCCGAGGCCAGCGTGGTGATGGTGCCCAGCGGAGAGCTCTCCACCGAAGCAACCTCCTCGCCGAGTCGAAACGACATCGCGTGGTCGCGCAGGTGGAACTTCAACGACTCCACGATCTCCGGGTCACAGAAGTCGAGCATCTGAGCGCGCTTCTCGACGAGGGTGACCCGGGTGCCGAGCGCGGCGAAGATCGACGCGTACTCCACGCCGATCACGCCTGCTCCGACGACGACCATCGAGTCCGGAACCTTGTCCAGGCTGAGGATCTGGTCGGAGTCCAGCACCCGCAGCCCGTCGAAGTCCACGTTGACCGGCCTGGCCGGGGTCGTGCCGGTGGCCACGATGATCTTGTCGGCCGTCAGCGTGCGGTGGACAGCCGTCCCCTCCAGGTCGACCGATAACGTGTGCGGATCGACGAAGGTGGCGTAGCCGCCGAGGAGCTCGATGTGGTTGCGCAACAGCTGCGCTCGCACCACCTCCACCTCGCGCCCGACTACATGCTGCAACCGGGCCAGCAGGTCGGAGATCGTGATCTCCTCCTTGACCCGGTAGCTCGCACCGTACAGATCGCGCTGCTGCATTCCGGTGAGGTAGAGCACGGCTTCACGTAGGGTCTTGGAGGGGATCGTGCCGGTGTTGACGCATACGCCGCCGATCATGGCCTTGCGGTCGATGACGCACACCTTGCGGCCGAGCTTGGCGGCCATGATCGCCGCCTTCTGCCCACCCGGTCCGGACCCGATGACGGCCAGGTCGAAATCGTACGAACGCTCCATCCCCGCAGCGTTACACAGGTTGGTCACGAGCGGGAGGCGGGGGCGACGACTTTCTCGACGGTGCGCTGTGCGTCGACGGTCCGGTAGCGTCGACGAAACTCAGTCCGCGACGCTTCTGCCCGCGAGCACCTTCAAACGGGCGTAGCCGGCGCTGAACTTGTTCTGGTCGATCGGACTGGAGCTGTACTGCCAGAAGGTGTAGAACGGCCACTTCCCGGGCAGCGTGCCCGGTGTGCTCGTGCCGTAGCGGGCGACCCACAGCGGGTTGGTCTGGTTGAACTTCGTGGTGTCTGCGGTGCAGCGCTTCCACCAGTCGGCGGTCGTGTAGATCACGGCATCTCGCCTGGTCTTCTTCTTGTATTCGGTGACGAAGTCGGTGATCCACTTCACCATCGCCGTCTTGGAGATGCCGTAACAGGTGTTGCCGCCATACGGGTTGTACTCGATGTCCAAGACACCAGGCAGGGTCTTGCCGTCCGCGGTCCAGGCGCCGCCGTACTTCACGAAGTAGTCGGCCTGGGCCTTGCCGCTGGCGCCGCTCGGACTCGCGAAGTGGTAGGCCCCACGGATGAGGCCGGCGGCGGCCGCACCCTTGTACTGAGAACTGAAGTACGGGTTGCGGTAGCTGGTGCCCTCGGTCGCCTTGACGTAGGCGAACACTCGCCCTTGTGACTTGTAGCTCGTCCAGTTGACGCTCCGCTGGTAGCTGGCGACGTCGATTCCCAGCACGCCGCTCATCGGCACGAGCTTCGCGCTCGCCTTCTTCGATACCGATCCCTCGTTGCTCAGGGACTGCCGAGCGTCCTTGGCGACGATGCCGAGGTCGGCATGCCTCCAGCCCATCGGCGCGTTTCCTGGCTCCATGCCTACCGTGCGTGCCCTGGCCGAGAGCGTCGGTTGCGAAGAGATCGGGACCGCTGCGCCCGAGGGCGGCAGGGTCGTGGCTGCCGGTGCGACGGTCGGAGCGGGTACGGCCGGCTCGGCGTGGGCGCCCGGCACGGTTGTCGCCAGCAACGCCAGCGAAGCGACACCGGCGAGCGCGACGTTGCGGGGACGGTTGACAAGCCGAGGGATCATGGCGGGTCCTCAGGTGGGAGACAGCGGACGAGTGGCCTTCTTCGCCATGTCTCAGGCGCCCCCGCAGGCTCGTGAGGCACTCTAGGTGAATCGCGTCACATGGTCCACAGCCACAGCTCAGCTCTCAACCACTACTTCACACCATCATCTGGCGGGCGGTGGGTGGGATGGGCCGCGGCAACTTGGTCGACCCCGACAGGTACTCGTCGACACCGGCGGCGCAGGCACGACCCTCAGCGATCGCCCAAACGATCAGCGACTGGCCACGACCGGCGTCACCGCACGCGAAGACGCCTTCCACGTTCGTGGCGTAGTTGTTGTCACGAGAGATGTTGCCTCGTGGATCGGTCTCCACACCGAGTTGGTCGACCACGGTGTCCTTCTCCGGTCCGGTGAAACCCATCGCCAACAAGACCAGCTCGGCCGGAATCTCCCGCTCGGTCCCTTCGACGGCCACCAGCCGGCCGGCGTCGAACTTCACTTCACTCATCTCCAGCGAGGCGACCTCGCCGTCGACTCCGCGAAACTGCGAGGTCGACACCGAGTAGACCCGTTCGCCCGACTCCTCGTGCGCGGAGGAGACCCGATAGATCATCGGGTATGTCGGCCAGGGCTGGGAATCCGGGCGGTCGTTTGGCGGAGTCGGCATGATCTCCAGTTGGGTGACCGACGCGGCACCTTGCCGGATCGAGGTCCCCAGACAGTCCGCGCCGGTATCGCCGCCACCGATGATGACGACGTGCTTGCCCTTGGCGCTGACCTGGTTCTCGACCTTCTTGCCCCGGGCGACCCGGTTGGCCTGGGGCAAGAAGTCCATCGCTTGATAGATGCCCTCGAGTTCGCGGCCCGGCACTGGCAGGTCACGCCCGATCGTCGAACCGATCGCGATGACGACGGCCTCGTACCGCTCCTTCAGCTGAGCCCAGGTGGGGCTGACCCCAACGGTGACACCACAGCGGAAGTTGGTGCCCTCGTCCCTCATCTGCCGGATCCGGCGGTCCAGGACGTGCTTCTCCATCTTGAACTCGGGAATGCCGAAGCGCAGCAGACCACCCGGTTCTTCGGAGCGCTCGAACACGGCGACGGTGTGGCCAGCCCGCGTCAGCTGTTGAGCCACGGCCAGCCCGGCCGGCCCCGAGCCCACGACGGCCACGGTCTTGCCGGTGTGCCATTCCGGCGGCTGAGGCGTGACGCGACGCTCGTCCCACGCCTTGTCGATGATGGCGACCTCGACGTTCTTGATCGTCACCGGGTCACGGTTGATGCCCACGACGCACGCGGTCTCGCACGGGGCCGGACACAACCGTCCGGTGAACTCCGGGAAGTTGTTGGTGGCGTGCAGCCGCTCCATCGCCTCGGTCCAGTCGCCCCGCCAGACGAGGTCGTTCCACTCCGGGATGAGATTGCCCAGCGGACAGCCGGTGTGGCAGAACGGGATGCCGCAATCCATGCACCTTCCCGCCTGGTCGGTGATGATCGGCAGCAGCGCCCGCCCCGGCGTGCCCGGGTAGACCTCTTTCCAGTCGTGGATCCGCTCATGGACCGGTCGGCGCTCGGCCACTTGACGCGGCGTGGTGATGAACCCCTTTGGATCAGCCATTCGCCGCCTCCATCATCGCCGTGGTGGTATCGGTCTCGTCCAGGCCGTCACGCTCGGCCTGGTCCCGAGCGGCCAGCACCCGGGCGTAGTCGCGCGGCAACACCTTGGTGAATCGATCGACGGCGGAGTCCCAGTCGGCCAACAGCCGCTCGGCCACCGCCGACTCCGTCTCCTCGAAGTGCCTCCTGACCAGTCGCTTCACCTGCTCCCGGTCCGGCTCGGTGAGCGCGAACGCATCGACCATCTCGGTATTGAGCAGGGTGGTGTCGAGGTCGAGGAAGTAGGCCACGCCACCGGACATGCCCGCCGCGACGTTGCGACCGGTGCTACCCAGCACGACGACCATTCCACCGGTCATGTACTCACAGCCGTGGTCGCCGTGACCCTCGACCACGGCGATGGCGCCCGAGTTGCGGACGCAGAACCGCTCCCCCACGATCCCGCGGATGAACAGTTCGCCGGACGTCGCGCCGTAGGCGATGACGTTTCCGGCGATGATGTTCTCCTCCGCGGTCAAGGTCGCCGAACGATCCGGTCGGAGCACGAGCCGGCCGCCGGAGAGGCCCTTGCCGCAGTAGTCGTTCGTGTCGCCCTCGAGCTGCAGGGTGATTCCGGCGGGCAGGAATGCGCCGAAACTCTGCCCCGCCGAACCGGCGAACGTGATGTCGATCGTGCCGTCCGGCAAGCCCTTGCCCCGCGTCGCCTTCGTGACCTCGTGGCCGAGGATCGTGCCGACTGTCCGGTTCACGTTGCGGATCTTCAACGACGCGCGTACGACCTCGGCCGTCTCCAGAGCCGGCCGGCAGATGGCGATCAGTTCCTGGTCGAGCGCGGCCTCGAGGCCGTGATCTTGGGTGGTGGTGTTGTGCAGCGACCCTCCTTCGGGAAGCTCGGGCTGAGCCAGGATGGGACGCAGGTCGAGACCGTGAGCCTTCCAGTGGGACTCGGCCGCGGCCAGGTCCAACGCCTCTGAGTGACCGATCGCTTCGGCCAGGCTGCGAAACCCGAGGGCGGCCAGGTGCTCGCGGACCTCCTCGGCGATGAACTCGAAGAAGTTCACGACGAACTCCGGCTTGCCGGAGAACTTCGCCCGCAGCGCCTGATTCTGGGTCGCCACGCCCACCGGACAGGTGTCGAGGTGACAGACCCGCATCATGATGCAACCACTGACCACCAGCGGTGCGGTGGCGAAACCGAATTCCTCGGCACCGAGCAGCGCTCCGATGATGACGTCGCGGCCCGTCTTGAGTTGACCGTCGACCTGCACCACGATCCGGTCCCGGAGCCCGTTCAGCAGCAGCGTCTGCTGCGTCTCGGCCAGGCCGAGCTCCCAGGGCCCGCCGGCGTGCTTCAGCGAGGTGAGTGGGGCCGCGCCCGTCCCGCCGTCATGACCGGAGATGAGCACGACGTCGGCCTTGGCCTTCGAGACACCGGCCGCGACCGTGCCGACGCCGACCTCGGCGACCAGCTTGACGTGCACCCGCGCGCTCGGGTTGGCGCACTTGAGGTCGTGGATCAGCTGCTTGAGATCCTCGATCGAGTAGATGTCGTGATGCGGCGGCGGCGAGATCAACCCGACGCCAGGGGTCGAGTGCCGAGTCTTGGCCACCCACGGGTAGACCTTCTGTCCCGGAAGCTGTCCCCCCTCTCCCGGTTTCGCGCCCTGGGCCATCTTGATCTGGATGTCGGTGGCGTTGGTCAGGTAGTCGCTGGTCACCCCGAAGCGACCCGAGGCGACCTGCTTGATCGCGCTACGCCGTTCGGGATCGTACAGCCGGTCGACGTCCTCCCCGCCCTCGCCGGTGTTGGACTTCCCGCCGAGCCGGTTCATCGCGATGGCCAGCGTCTGGTGGGCCTCCAGGCTGATCGAGCCGTAGGACATCGCACCGGTGGAGAACCGCTTGACGATCTCGCTGATCGGTTCGACCTCCCCGAGCGGGATCGGCTCGCGGTCGCCCTTGAACTTGAGCAGTCCGCGCAGCGTCATCAAACGCTCGGCCTGATCGTCGATGTGGCGGGTGTACTGCTTGAAGATGTCGTAGCGACCCGAGCGGGTCGAGTGCTGGAGCCGGAAGACCGTTTCCGGGTCGAACAGGTGCGGCTCCCCCTCGCGGCGCCACTGGTACTCCCCACCGACCGGCAGGTCCCGGTGAGCCAGCGGGATGCCGTCGGCGGGATAGGCGATCAGGTGACGACGTCGCACCTCCTCGGACAGCTCGCTCAAGCCGATGCCGCCGAGCTTGCTGGTGGTCCCGGTGAAGTACTGGTCGACGAGTTCGGTCGCCAGGCCCAGCGCCTCGAAGATCTGCGCGCCGGTGTAACTCGCCACCGTCGAGATCCCCATCTTGCTCATCACCTTGAGCACGCCTTTGCCGAGCGCCTTGATGACGTTCTCGACGGCCTTCTCCGGCTCGATGTCGACGTAAACTCCCGAACGTGCGAGGTCCTCGACGCTCTCGATGGCCAGGTACGGGTTGACGCCGGCCGCGCCGTAGCCGATCAACAGCGCGACGTGATGGACCTCGCGGACGTCGCCCGCCTCGACCACCAGACCGACCTGAGTGCGCCTCTTCTCCCGGACCAGGTGGTGGTGGATCGCCGAGGTCAGCAGCAACGACGGGATAGGGGCCAGCTCGGCATTGGAGTGCCGATCCGACAACACGATCGTCCGGGCGCCGTTCTCGATGGCTTGCGAGACCTCGGCACACAGATCGTCGAGCTTGACCGCCAGGGCGTCGTCCCCGCCGTGGACGTCATAGAGGCCGCGGGCGACGTGCGTGGCGTAACCGGGCAGGTCCCCGTCACGGTTGATCTTGACGATCTTGGTGAGCTCGTCGTTGTCGAGCACCGGGAAGGGCAAGACGACCCGGCGACACGACGCCGGACCAGGGTCGAGCAGGTTCCACTGCGGACCGATGGTGTTGTACAGGGAGGTGACCAACTCCTCGCGGATCGCGTCGAGTGGCGGGTTGGTCACCTGTGCGAACATCTGGGAGAAGTAGTCGAACAGCAGCCGCGGCTTGTCGCTCAGCGCGGCAACCGGACTGTCGGTGCCCATCGAGCCGATCGGTTCGGCGCCCTTGGATGCCATCGGGGCGAGGACGAGGCGGAGATCCTCCTCGGTGTAGCCGAAGACCTGCTGGCGGCGTAGCACCGAGGCGTGGCTGTGCACGACGTGTTCGCGCTCGGGGAGATCGGACAGCAGCAGCCGTCCGCCGACCAGCCATTCCCCGTAGGGAGCCGCGCCGGCCAGCTGATTCTTGATCTCGTCGTCGGAGATGATCCGGTGCTCAGCCAGATCAGCCAGGAACATCCGGCCCGGCTGCAGGCGGCCCTTCTCCACGATCTTCTCCGGTGCGATGTCGAGAACACCGGCCTCCGATGCCAGGACAACGAGACCGTCGTCGGTGACCCAATAGCGCCCGGGGCGCAGACCGTTGCGGTCCAGCACCGCCCCGATCTGGACGCCGTCGGTGAACACCACACCAGCCGGGCCGTCCCACGGCTCCATCAGACAGGAGTGGAAGGCATAGAACTCCTTCCGCCTCTGGTCCATCAAGTCGTTGTTCTCCCATGCCTCCGGGATCATCATCAACATCGCGTGCGGCAGTGACCTGCCGGCCAGATGCAACAGCTCGACGACCTCGTCGAACGACGCCGAGTCCGACCCGTCGGGAGTGCAGATCGGGAACAGTCGCTCGAGGTCCCCGGGAATGACGTCGGACCGCAGCAGTGCTTCCCGCGCCCGCATCCAGTTGCGGTTGCCCTTGGCCGTGTTGATCTCGCCGTTGTGGGCGATCATCCGGAAGGGGTGGGCGAGCTCCCAGGCGGGGAAGGTGTTGGTGGAGAAGCGGGAGTGCACGACGGCCAGTGCGCTGGCCATTCGCTCATCCTGCAGATCGGGAAACACCAGCTCCAGCTGCTCGGTGGTCAGCATCCCCTTGTAGACCAGGGTTCGACACGACAGGGAGGCGAAGTAGATGCCCGCCTCGTGCTCGGCGCGGCGACGCAGGCAGTACGCCCGGCGCTCCAGCGCCAGGCCCTGCATCGGTTGTCCCTTGGCGGCGACGAACAACTGCTCGAACCTTGGCATGTTGGCGCGGGTGACGGGGGAGAGCGAGGAATCGTCGGTCGCCACCGTGCGCCAACCGAGGACCTGGAGGCTCTCCTCGTCGGCGATCTTCTCGATCGTCGCCTTCGCCCGGCCGGCGGCCGCCTCCTCGGCAGGCAGGAACGCGTTGCCGACGGCGTACGTTCCCAGACGCGTCAACTCGAAACCGGCCTCGGCACGCAGGAACCGGTCGGGCACCTGTATCAAGATGCCTGCGCCGTCACCGGTGCGCCGGTCCGCGCCGGTGGCTCCGCGGTGGTCGAGATTGCGCAGCGCCTCCAGACCCTGAGTCAGGATCGTGTGGCTCGGCACACCGCTCAGGGTGGCGACGAAGGCGACACCACAGGCGTCGTGCTCGTACGCGGGGTCGTAGAGACCCTGCCGGGTGGGTAAAGGTCGGGACTGGCGGGTGCCAGGAGCGAGCTTCATGAGAACTCCCGTCGTCGAAGCCAGCATCGGGCGGCACTGCCGACCACCGCTACGGTGATCGACACATAGTCGTCGGTGCCGAGGCATCGTCACGCCATTCACACGCGCGGAACGTCGCTGGCCCGCGGAATGGTCGGCTTAGGTTAACGCACGTCCTTCGCGTCGGCGGTAATCCGAATCCGGGCCCTGGCGGGCAGGAACGTCGGCGACGAGGGTGTGCACGAGGATGGCGGCGGATGGGATGTGGAACTGATGTGGGACAGATCACACCACTGGCCGCGCGGTGAACGGCCTGTCGCATGAGGTGCTTCTGGCAACCGGGCGCGGGCCGATCGGTACTCGTCCCGCGTCGGACAGGATACGCGAATGGCGGGGGGCCGTGGTGCGACGATTGTCGCCGTGGGCGCCGGTCAGCGCCCCTGGCAGATCTCTGGGTCGGATCGCCGCCGGATCGGCTCTCCTAAGGTCGGCTGGATTCTTCCTCGACTGTTCCGGGGTCGTCCGACGATCGGACGGCGTCCGCATCGGCCTCCCCGGCATTCCCGGACTGCTGGCCGGTCTCCTCAGCACTCCCCGGCTCGCCGGTCGCGGGCACCGCTGCCGCCGGGCGAGGCTCGACGACTTCTTCCCGGCCGGGCCGGTTCTTCACCAGCCAGAAGAACCAGAGCAGGGCGACGACAAAGACGATCAGCGACGTGTAGTTGTTCAGCCGGAAGCCGCCGATCTCGTTCACCGAGTCGATCCGTAGCGCCTCGATCCAGAATCGGCCGAGGGTGTAGAAGACGATGTACAAGGCAAACACCTTGGCGTGGCCCAGCCGGAACCTCCGATCCAAGAGCACGAGCGCCAGCGCGACGAGCAGACACCAGATCAGCTCGTACAAGAATGTGGGGTGGAACGTCGCGAACCGCTCGTATCCGATCGGGCGGTGGTTCGGGGCTATCTCCAGGCCCCACGGCAGAGTGGTCGGGCGGCCGAACAGCTCCTGGTTGAACCAGTTGCCGAGCCGGCCGATCGCCTGAGCCACCGCAAGACCCGGCGCGATCGAGTCCAGCAGTGCCGCGAACGCGAGCTTGCGACGGCGAGCGACCAGGTATCCGCCGAGCACGCCGAAGGCCACAGCTCCCCAGATCCCGAGCCCGCCGTGCCAGATCTTCAGGGCATCGAGCGGCGTCAGCGGCGCATCCGGACCGAAGTACAACTCGTAGTCGGTGACCACGTGATACAGGCGGGCCCCGACGATGCCGAACGGGACGCCGACGACGACGCACATCTCGAGACTCTCCGAGGTGCCGCCACGGGCCACCCAACGCTTGGAGGCGATGACCATGGCCACGATGATCCCGGCGATGATGCACAACGCGTACGCCCGCAGCGGGAATCCGAATACGTACCAGACCCCGGTCGACGGGCTGGGGATGAACAGCGGAAGTGCGCGAATCACTGCACCATCCTCACCTATCGGACCAGCAGGACCCTGCGGGCACGAGTCGGGGGGGCCGTTCACTTCGCGGCTGCCGATGAGATGAGCTGTTGCAGCTTGTCGACGGTCAGCGTGGTGATGTCGACCTGCTGATCGTCGACGAACATCGTCGGTGTGCTCTTGACGCCTGCCGAGTCGGCGGCGGTGTTGATGGACTCGATCCAGGTCGCGTGCTTGCCTTGCTCGACGCAGCTCTTGAAGTCCTCGGGCGTTGTCTCGCCGGTGACCTGATCGGCCAGCGTGATCAGCTGAGCGCTGCTCCACTGCAGCGTGTGATTGGCGAACAGCCCGTTGTAGTACGCCTCACCGAAGCCCGACTCGGCTGCGCAGGCCATCGCATTGGCCGCCGTGGCCGAGCCCTGATCGATGAACGACATCGGGAAGAGGGCGACCTGCACGGTTCCGTCGTGCTGCGCGGCGGTGATCGTCGGACCGAACTTCTCCTCGAACTCGGCACAGTGCGGGCAGTGGAAGTCCTCGTAGAGCCTGATCGTCACCGGCGCGTCGGCATTGCCGAGAATGATCGGCTTCCCGTCGGTGACGGCGACTGGTGCGCCGATGCTCGCGGAGCCGCTCGGAACGGCCGACGGAGCCCGCGAAGTGCGCCAGGCCTGAAAGGCGATACCACCGCCGATCAGGACCACCAGTGCGGTCGCGACGGCGATGATGAGACGGCGGTCGCGCCGTCGGCGGCGGGCCTGCTCCTCGCGCTGACGCGCCCGCTCTCGTGCGTTCTTGCCCGAGGGGGTCTTGCCCGAGGGGGTCTTGCTGCTCACAGGTCGTTCTCCTCGGTTTCGTCGTAGTGGTCCAGCGCATACCGACTGCGTGGCTGCCACATCAGCCAGAGTGCCAACAGCACGAGTCCCAGGTCCCGCGCGATCTCGACACCGTAAGCCGTCTGGCCGGGCGCGACCTCGCCTCCGCCGCCGAAGCAGCCGCAGTCGATGCTCAACCCGCGCGCGGCCGCCGATCCGACCGCCACGACGAAAAGGAGCATCAAGGTGCCGGCCGCGATCGCGGCCGCTCGGGTGAGCAGAACGACGACCAGCAGCAGACCGATCGCGATCTCCGCGAACGGCAGACCCCCGCCCCCGAGTCGAGCGAGCCGCTCGGGCAGCAGTTCGTAGGCCCTCACTGCCTGTACCGAGCTTTGCGGATCGATCACCTTCAGCCCGCCGGCGACCAGCAGTACCGCTCCCAGGGCGACCCGGGCGACCGTCGAGATCCACGGCGCGGCCCGCTCGAACCGCGGTTGTCGGTGAGGCACGCTGTCTGCGGCCGAGTCTGACGTCGGCGAGGTCACTCCTGATTCAACCCGACCGGCACCGCATTGGTTCCCTGTCGAACACCCGCGGCAAGGTCCGCCACCGCTGCCCGCAGCGCACTGAGGTCTGCCGGGGTGCCGGCATCCTCGGCGTCGAGCAGGGTGCGCACCAACGCCGAGCCGACGATCACGGCGTCAGCGAATGCGGTCACCTCGCGAGCCTGCTCACCGTTGGAGACGCCCAGACCGACGCCGACGAAGGTTTCGGGATCGGTCTCGCGGATCCGCGCGACGAGTTCGGGGGCGGCCGACGACGTCTGGGCACGCGTGCCGGTCACGCCCATCACGGACGTGGCGTAGACCCAGCCCCGGCAGGCGGCGAGGGTGCTGGCCAACCGATCATCGGTCGACGACGGCGAGACGAGGAAGATCCGGTCCAGACCGTGACGGTCCGAGACCTCCATCCATGCCTGGGCCTCGTCGGGGGTGAGATCCGGGGTGATGGCACCCGAGCCGCCCGCGGCGGCCAGGTCGCGGGCGAAAGCGTCCGGGCCGTAGTGCTCGATCAGGTTCCAGTACGACATCACCACGGCCTGGGTGCCGGCGGATGCGACGGCCTCGACGGCCCGGAACGCGTCGTGGGTCCGGACGCCACGCTCCAGCGCTCGGGTGCCGGCGCGCTGGATGGTGACGCCGTCCATCATCGGGTCGCTGTAGGGCATGCCCACCTCGACGAGGTCGACGCCGGGTGAGACCCCTTGGCCGGTGAGCGCACGCAGCGCGTCCAGCGAGATCTCGACGGTCGGATAGCCGATATGCAAGAAGCCGACCAGCGCGCCCCGGCCCTCGGCCTTGGCCGCGGCGAACGCCTGACCGCTCCTGCCGTGCTTGGCCAGGATCGGGCTCACAGCTCCACCCCGGCACCCGTGCTCGGACCACCGGTCTGCAGCGGCGCGTTGGCGGCGTCCACCGGCTCCGAACCGACCGGTCTACCCGACTCCGAGCCGGTGCCGGTGGTGTCCAGACCGAAGTACGTGATGGCGGTGTCCACATCCTTGTCGCCGCGACCCGACAGGTTGATCAAGATGATCGGGGGCTCGCCGTCGGAGCGGGAGAGCCGCTTGCCGAGCTTGATGGCGCCGGCCAGCGCGTGGGCCGACTCGATCGCCGGCACGATGCCCTCGGTCTGCGAAAGCAGGCGGAAGGCCTCCATCGCCTCGGCGTCGGTGATCGGTGCGTAGCCGGCCCGGCCGGTCCGGGCCAGCCAGGAGTGTTCGGGCCCGACGCCGGGATAGTCGAGCCCCGCCGAGATGGAATGGGAGTCCTTCGTCTGGCCGTCGTCGTCCATCAAGACGTACGTCCGCATGCCGTGCAGCACGCCGACCTCGCCCTCGGAGATCGTGGCCGCGTGCCGGCCGGTCTCGAGGCCCTCGCCACCGGCCTCGAACCCGTAGAGCTCGACCTCGGCGTCGGGGATGAAGTCCGCGAAGATGCCGAGGGCGTTCGACCCTCCACCGACGCACGCGGCGATCGCGTCGGGTAGCCGGCCGTAGCGGTCCAACAGCTGGGCCCGCGCTTCGGTGCTGATGATCCGCTGGAACTCGCGGACCAACAGCGGGAAGGGGTGCGGGCCGGCGACGGTGCCGATCAGGTAATGGGTGGTCTCGACGCTGGCGACCCAGTCGCGCATCGCCTCGTTCATTGCGTCCTTGAGGGTCTGCGTGCCGGACTCGACCGCGATCACCTCGGCACCGAGCAGCCGCATGCGAGCGACGTTGAGCGCCTGCCGCTCGGTGTCGACCTTGCCCATGTAGACAGTGCAGTCGAGG
>JBBSQJ010000014.1:0-30110 GCA_038257965.1 Propionibacteriales bacterium | reverse complement strand
GGTCCCGATCGGGGAAGTCGATCGGGATCTGATCGATGTGCACGCAGGGGTTGACCCCGATCACATAGCACCGCCCTTCACGGGCGATGTGTCGCATCGTCGCCACCCAGGCATCGCCGGCGGCCAGCGTCGGTGCCGCCCAGATGTCCACGCCTTGCGCGTACTGGTGGAACCGCGCCAGCGGCATGTAGTTCTCCCAACAGGTCAGACCGCCCAACCTGCCATGTGGGGTATCGACGACGCCCAGCGTCGACCCATCGCCCATGCCCCAGACCGTGCGTTCGGACCCGGTGGGGACGAGCTTGCGGTGCTTGGCCAACAGGCTGCCGTCCGGCCCGAAGTACAAGGTGGTGTTGTAGATCGTCGTGCCGTGCGGCTCACACTCGTCGACGCCGACCACCACGTAGCTGTCGGCCGCACGGGCCGCCGCGCCGAGCTGATCGGTGACCGGGCCGGGGACGACAACAGCCTGATCGACGAGCATGGCGTACCACCGCTCGTCGCCGTGCCAGATCCTCTCGGAGTCGAACCAGATCGGAGTTCCGGGAATGAAGGCCTCCGGAAAGACGACGACTCGTGCGCCCTGGGCAGCGGCCTGCTCCATCATGGCGATGGCTTTGGCCACGGTTGCCTGCTGGTCCATGAGCACGTACGCCGCCTGCACGGCCGCGATGGTGACAATCGAGGTCACCCTCCCTAGATAGCACACCTCATCGGATCCGGCGGCAAGACGACGAAGCTGGGCCTTCCCGCCACCGTCGGGCGCTGACTGCGGCGGCGTCGGCGCCGACAGGCCAACAGCGATGCCGCGACGACTGCGAACGCCACGACGGGGAGGTGTGTGGTGGCGTGGTCGAGGGGTCCGGAGCCGTGGTTCAACGGGCGCCCGTGAGCCGATCCCCGAGTTCCCGCTCGACGTTGGCCCGAGAGTCCTCTGCGGCCCCATCGCACAAGCAGCGGTCCGAAGCCGATCCAGGAGCCAGGCCGTGTCAACCTAGGCTTAGGGCCGCGAAGAATTAATGTCGGCTGCTAACGACGTGGCGGGTGGGTTGATCGTGTAGTCCACTCGCCGTGGAAATCGTGGCGGGTGATGGGGAGGGCGTCGACGTCCTTGCTGGTGTAGCGCAGGCCGGTCGGGTACGGCCTGTGTCGAGGACGCAACGCACGGTCAGGCCGGTTGCCGTTGTGGTGTTGCGGATCAGGTCGACGATGACCTGGTGGGTGCGCAGTGGTCGCCCGCGCCAGTTCACCTGGGCGACGGAGTCACGCCTCCGCGACGTCATCGGTGTTCGCGAGACCGAGGCCGTCGCGCTGGTGAAGGCCGCCGGCTTCAGAGTGGGGGCGGCTCAAGCGTGGCGAGACGATCAGCTGGGGCTCGAGCGCATCGTTGATTCCCCGCAATCGGAGACCTCCTCCGTACCTGGGACGCCCCGACGCACCATCCTCCCGCGGCGCGCCCGCCCGGCCCGGAGTCTTGAGGTGCTCAAGCTGCAAGCCGGGAACGGCTGCGCCGGTTTGTTGGACCACAAGATCTCCGGGACCCTTGGCGCCTGGGGCGCGCAATGCGTGTCCGAGTGCATCGGGGATCCGGCCTAGTGCGTCAGCTCGGCCAGCTCACGGTTGAAGCGTCCCGGCTTTTCGGCGAAGGGTGCGTGTCCGACGGCGTCGTACCAGGAGGCGCGGGCGGTCGGGCACACCCTGAGAATGTGCTCCGCCATGGCGGGCAGGATGATCTGATCCTGCCGCCCTTGAGTGACCAGCACCGGGACGCCAAGCCCGGCCAGCACGTCATCGGAGTCGATCTGGCGCGAGATCAGGGCACCGAGAACGTGGCGCGGCACTGAAGCGCTGCCGCAGAGTCCGGTTTCGAAGTCCGCCGGGTCCAGCGGCTGTTCGGTCATGCTGTGCCAGAACCGTCGCAGGGCGGCGATCCTGGTCGGGAGGTCGGCGTCCGCGCAGCCGGGAGCATTGGCCAAGAACGCGGGTCCGATGTCGTCGAATCGTTCGTTGAGGGTAACCGCCGCCCCAACGAGGTTGATGGCCGATATGCCGTCCTCGCCGTACACGCGGATGTAGTCGCTGACGATGAAACCGCCGTAGGACCAGCCGACGAGGACGGGGCGGTGCAGCTGGCATTGGTCTATCACGGCCGCGATGTCAGCGGCCCAGAGATCAGCATCACGGTACTGATCCGGGTCGGCGGGGCAGTCCGACATGCCGTGGCCGCGCAGATCGACTGCCACCAACCGGAGCTCGTCTGTCATGTCGCTCTGGAACTGATGTCGCCAACACATGTGGTTGGCCGACCAGCCGTGGATCAGCAGCACAGGCTGCGCGTCGAGACGGCCCCATTCGCGTACGTGCAACGCTTGGCCGGCACCGCCGATCACGCTGTGCACTCGTGTCTCGGTGGGTCGAGTGTCTTCGGTGGTGGTCATCGTGAACCCCTTCTCCCGGTGTGCGTAGGCCGTCTACGCACCCGAGATCTAGCGTCGAGGTGCTCCTGACGACGAACTGCCGAACACCTGGCGGCGGGCTTACCGTGGCTGTATGCAGTTCCGGCTGCTCGGGCCACTCGAGGTGCAGAGCGATCGGGGCGTCTTGCCGATCAGCGGCGCCCTGCCGCGGCGTCTGCTCGCGGTCTTGTTGGTGCATGCGCGGACCGTGGTGTCGGCCGACCGGCTGATCGACATCCTCTGGGGGGATGAGCCCCCGGCTGAGGCCCGGCAGAGCCTTTGGAGCTGTGTCTCCCGGCTCCGACACGCCCTGGCCGAGCACTCCGGCGCCGTCGCAGAACTGTTGATCACCCGACCACCGGGATACGTGCTCCTCGCAGACAGAGACCACCTCGACGCCAGCCTCTTCGAGCGTTTGGTGTCGGGTGCCGCGTTGGTTGCTGCCGACCGTCCCGATGCGGCGGCGCTCATGCTCGACGAGGCGCTGGCGCTCTGGCGGGGTCCCGCCCTGCACGAGTTCGCCGATGAGCCATTTGCGGCTGCCGAGGCCGCGCGCCTCGAGGAGGTTCGACTTTCGGCCAACGAGGATCGCTTCCAGATCGAGCTCGTCCTGGGCGCCGATGCTCAGCTGATCGCGACGTTGCGCGGTTTCACCGATGCCCACCCGTTGCGCGAGCGACCTCGACGCCAGCTGATGCTGGCGCTCTATCGTTGTGGCCGGCAGGCTGAGGCGCTCGAGACGTACCGCAGCTATCGGGGCCTGCTCGATCGAGAGCTCGGCGTCGAGCCCTCTGTTTCCCTTGATTCCCTCCACACCCAACTGCTGCGCCAAGACCCCGAGCTGGAACGTTCGCCATCCGTTGTGGAGACGGAGCCGATCGCCACGGCGGTCGATGCGCCGAATCCTTCGGCGACCGGTCATTCCGGTCTCCCGCTGGAGGTGACCAGCTTCGTCGGTCGTGAGCAGGACGTGGCCGAGGTCGCTGCAGCAATCGGCGCAACGCGCCTGGTGACGTTGACCGGCGTCGGAGGTGTTGGAAAGACCCGCCTCGCGATCAGGGGTGCTGCCGCCGGTTCGCACCGATTCGGAGACGGGCTGTCGTGGTGTGAGCTGGCTCCCGTCACGGACCCGTCAGCGGTCGCTCCTGCCCTGGCCACCTCACTAGGGGTTCGACGTGCAGCTGATGCCAGCGTCGTCGAGTCGATCGTCGGCTTTCTGATGGACAAGCGGATGCTTCTGGTGTTGGACAACTGCGAGCATCTGCTGGTCGGGATTCGTCCTCTGGTCACGGAAGTTCTCCGCGCATGTCCCTGGTTGGTCGTCCTCGCAACCAGCCGGGAGCGGCTGGCCGTGGAAGGAGAACAGGTTTGCCCAGTCCGGCCGCTGCCCTTGCCTGACCGCAGTGCGACCTCGGAGATGAGCAACCCGGCGGTCTCGTTGTTCGTCGACCGAGCCCGTGCGGTGCGTCCCGATCTGCGGCTTGACGAGAAGAACCTCGCGCACATCGCCGACGTCTGCGTACACCTCGACGGGCTCCCGCTCGCCCTCGAGCTGGCGGCGGCCCGCGTGCGATCGCTCAATCCCGCGGACCTCTCGGACCGCGTACGTGCCCGACTCGACCTGCTGTCGCCGGCCGGCGAGGATCACTCCGGTCGGCACGACACCCTCCGGACCGTGCTCGACTGGTCGTACGGACTGCTGTCGATCGCTCACCGGCAGCTCTTCGATCGGCTGTCCGTCTTCGCCGGCACGTTCGACCTGACCGCCGCCGAGGCCGTCTGCTCCGGTGGCGCCAGCACGGCTGAGCCGGTCGTCGATTTGATGACGTCGCTGGTGGACGCGTCGATGATCAACGTCGGGGCGACGGAGGGAACGGTCCGGTACTCGCTCCTGGAGACGCTGCGCAACTACGGGGCCGAACACCTGCACCAAGACCGGGAGGCTGATGCGATCCGCTTCGCCCATGCCTTTCACTACGCACGCGCCGCCGAGGACGCCGACCGGGGCCTGCGCGGCGTCGACGAGGCGATCTGGGTGAAGATCGTCCATAGTGATCTCGACAACTATCGTGCCGCCCACCGCTGGATGGTGCGGCTCGCTAGCAGCGACCTGGCGCTCCGACTTTGCCGGGGTCTGCGCTACTACATGCTCTTCCGGTTCCGCGATGAGGTCGTCGGCTGGGGGGAGGCGACTCTCGAACTTCCCGGTGCTGCCGCGCATCCGTTGTACGCCGAAGTGTGCGGAGCGGTCGGCGAGGGCGTGACCGTGCGCGGTGAGATGGTACGCGCCGTGTCCCTGGCCGAAGGCGCGCTGAGCAAGCTCACGGACCACGACGATGCGCGGCGTATGTACGTGCTGCGGGTTGCGGGTATGGTCGCCCTCTACCTCGGCCGTCTCGATGACGGCTTCCGCCAGCATGCGGAGATGCTCCGACTGGCGCGCATGCACGACCATCCCTACGAGACAGGGATGGCCCTTCTGGGGCTGGCGCAATCACGCACCTACGCGGGCGAACCGGCTCGCGGCCTGGCATTTGCCGAGGAGCAGTACCGAGCGGTCCGGCCCCTCGGGAACCCATCGATGTTGGCCTTGGCCTGGTACGACCAGGCCGAGGCGTTATCGATCATCGATCCGGCGCGGGCGGTCCAACCGTACCAACGGGCGATTGATCTCGCCCAATCGGCTGGGAGTTCCTTCGTGGAAGGGATAGCACTGGTCGGACTCGCCTCGCTCTTGGGCAGATCCGGCGAGCCGCGGGACGCCTTGCCCCGGTTCCGCTCGATCATCGGCCGGTGGCGACAAATGGGAGTGTGGCATCACCAGTGGACGACGTTGCGCAATCTCGTCCAGCTGTTCCTCCGCGAGCGCCGATGGGAGAGCGCGGCCGTCTTGCTGAGCGCGATCGACGCAGCCAACTCCGCCGCTCCTGCGTTCGGCGCCGACGCCGAGCTCGTGCAGGCTGCCAGAGCACGGCTCGAAGACGCCCTCGGAAGGTCGAGCTGGTTGATCGCCCAAGACCGGGGCGCCGCCATGTCGCGCGACGAGACGGTGATCTTCGCCTGCGAAGCGATCGACCAGGCCGTGGACTCACACCTCGCCCACCAAAGCGGCGACGGCAAACGATCATGAGCTCCCGGAGCCGGTCCGACCGGTCATCACACCGGCCGCCTACGGTGACCGAGCGTGGCGTAGCGGATTGGTCGGACCGCATGACGGCCAGCTTGTCGTAGCGGGTGGCCAGTCCGCGCCACGGCTTGACGATGTGTTGAAGAGAGCATTCAACGACGTCGCGGCCGCGGTAGAGAACACCCGGTCATTGCTCAAGCCCATCGATAGGTCCCTGGAACGATCCGGAGTCGTGAACACTTATCGGTTGCTCACTCAGTTGCTTGATCATCGGCCGAAGCTGAGCTTCAGGAGACTCGGCCGGTGTACGGCGCGGTCAACGCATCAATCCAAGCGCATGGGTGAAAGGTGCCAGCACTGTGTGGATTGTCATGAGAGGGAGTGAGGTCGCTGACGTGCAGGTCAGGCCGAACGCGGCTGTAGCGGACGGCGTTCCGGTAGCGGCCCGATTGGTGCGCCATGTCGATCTCGATCACGAGCTCGGGCCGGACGTGCACGATCATGGCCGGTTCGCCGCCGAAGAAGCCGAGGATCGTCATGGGCCACGGGGTGCTGGCCGAGTCCGAGGGCGGCGTTTCGCGGCGTCGGCGAGCTCGGCGAGCCTCTCGGTCAGGTTGGTTCCGTGGCGGCTGCGCAGCTCAACCCCGCGGCGTCCGCGGTTGGTGATCAGTCGCCACCCGTCGGCCTTGATGGATTACAGCAGCGGGCCGGTCTGGGTGGTGCCGTGGGAAACTGTTTCTACCGCTATGGCGAGCGCGACCTCGATCGGCCCGCTTCCGGGTGGGAACCCCTACACCGGCCATCATGTCCCCGGCCGTGCCTGAACGCGATGCGACCAGCCGGAGGTCATCGGCTCTGTCAGTTGCACGGCGCACGGCTTGTGCATCGAGACCTGGGAGCGGACCGTGAGGCGGAGAGTTCCCTACGTTGGTTGATGGTGTCGAGGGTGCGCGCCGCTCAGCCCAGATCGATCTTGAGGAGGCTGATGTGGTTCCGCCTGGAGAACAACGTGACGCGCTGCTCCAGGCTGAACTGTCGAAGAGATGGGCGACGTTCAGGCCCAGCCAGATGTTGGCGTCGGCGGCGGCGAATGCGTGGATTGCAGCCTCAACTGGTCTGCTACGCAACGGCTGTGTGAAGCTCAGCTGGCGGGCTGACTCCGGCGTTGACCCGGGCGAACCGGCCCATCCCGGCTTGGCTTTGTCGCAGGGAGAGCAGCAGCTCCTGCATCTGTGGCGATGGTGGTTCCATGGCTGCCAGCTCGGTCGTGAGCTCGTAGATGCCTTTGACAGCGAGGTCCCGGGATGTGTGGTAGTGGGCCATCGCGTCGTCCATGGACCGTCGGCCGCCGAGCCCATCGGCGATGGCCGTGGCACAGCTCGGCGTCCCGGAAGGCATCCTGCATGCCCTGCGCGGTGATGAAGTCCTTGTTGTAGCCGGCATCTCCGACTAGCGCCCAGCCGGGGCCGTACGGTTTGCGCATGTAGTTGGGTACGGCCGGATCGGGTGGCGCCCCCGACGCTTCACACCACACCGGTGTCATCCATGCCCGGTGCAGCCGGTGATTCGTCGCCGGCTCCACTGCGCTCGCGACGTGCACCCTCTTGTGCGGATCCACTCCGACGATGATCACGTTCACTCGTCCCCACAGCGGAATGGGCCGTGGACGACACGCCGACTTTGAAGTTCCGCATCTGAGGGGGACCGCCTTTCGCGCGTACCGTTCGACGTACCGGCCGAGGAACACGACAGCCGGGAGATCCACCGTTGGTCGACGCCGATGTGTCGAGCGCCTCCACGGTCTGCGAGGTGAGGCTGCACTCGTACGACAGCCGCCCAAACAAGTCGGCCCGGGTCTCTTCGGGCCAGCGCATCTTTGTGCTGCAGGGGCCGTCCGCAGGTGTTCTGCCACCTCGCGGTGTGATTCAAGGGGCCCGGCCAGCTCCGCCGCCAGCGAAGCCTTGCTGGTGTCGCGTCCCAGCCCGTTCGCTGCCCGATCGGAGCAGAACCGGTGGTGCGTGGCCAGCTATCACAACATTAGGCGGTCCACCCGACCTGCACAGAAATCAGTATGTGAGATTGCAACGCCTGACTAAGTTGATCCCGAGGATCAGCCCGAACAGCTGTCGAATCTGCGAATCTGTCGACATCGGTCATTGACAGGATGCGCGACGTGGGGGTTGACTCACCTGAATAGCGGCCCGTTCGCCACTCTCTTGGCACCGCGCGTGCGATCGGCAACATCCTCATGGCTGGAGGCCTGACGTGGCGAGCAGCGGACAACGGAACGGCGGCGGCGAAGAACGCGGTGACCGTACCCCTGAACGGGCTGCTCTTCATGTAAAGGCCGCGCTGCTGCGAGAGGCGCTGGAGGACGCCGAGTTTCGAGAACTCGCGCTGCGAAATCCGGAGGTGGCGATCAAACGGGGGCGGTTCGTCAACGGTGCGGACAAGTTCCTGGCCAAGGGCTATCGATTCCGTGTTGTGGAGGAGACATCGGACCTGCTCTACGTCGTGATCCCGCACAATCCGCCTGGCGTCGCGTTCGACCCTGACAATCCCAAAGATGTGCTCATGCGGAAAGCAGTTGCCGATCCCGAATACCTGCGGAGGTTGACTGAGGATCCGAAGTCGGTCATCGAAGCGGAGTTCCTTGTCGACGTGCCGCAGGGGTTTGACGTGAAGGTGCTCAGAGAGACTTCCGTGTCAGGCGTTGCCGTGCTTCCCGCCGACCTCCGACCACCTCCGACAGATGCGATTCCGCGCGAGTTGCTTGAGTATCAGGCGAGTGCGTGGGGCGGTGGAGGATGTGGTCTGTCCATCTTCGATTCGCTGTTCTGCCCACCGGCGACGGACTTTCAGGGTCCATTTCCGTGCACCCAGGACGACCCGGGGTGCGAGATCCAGCCTCTGTGACCACGTCCGGCGGAACAGTGGGATCCGAACTCCTCGTTCCGCAGTATTCTCTCGCGGAGTCGATCACCGTCTTGGCGCCGCACTTCCCGCGGTCGCTTGTTCCGCCCGCTCAGCTGCGGCGGATCGTCGATGTCGCCGCACTGCTGCCACCGGTCGCGGTTGCCGGATTCGAATGCCGCCTCGCGGATGACAGCGGGCGCCTAGACCTCGCAGTTGCGGTGCCGACCTCCGACCCCTGCTTCTCGATCCTCGCCGGGCGCAATCCCAGCCACGAGCTGGCGCCTGTGCTTCTCGAACGTCAGGCCTGGCGGGGAATCCGAGGTTTGTGCCGCAGTATGGGGGAGTCTGGGGGCGCCCTCCGGGACACGATCGACGACCTTTGGCTTGAATTCGACCTGCCGGTGGGAATCGATCCGGGGCTCGACCCCTCCGTCTTCTTCGCGACCAGCCCAACGGTCACGAGTCCGCCGAGCAGGTTCCTTGACGTGGTGGACGGTGCGATTGAACTGCTCGGCGCCGCGCCACTCCCGGACTCCGCGCGCTGCGACATCCAGCGAGTGGCAGGAGCGCTTCCTGCGGGCGCCGCCATCTTCCAGACCGGGATTTCCGCCGCGTCCCGCTTCAGCGGACTACGGTTGTGCATCGCCGGCCTCTCGCCGGGCGAGATCCTACCCTACCTGCACGGCATCGGATGGGAGGACCGATCCGCCGCGGTGGGTTTTGCGATCAGCGAATTGACTGGCCTAGCTGATGAGTTGTTTCTCGACATCGATATCGGTCACGACATGCACCCGAGGGTCGGGCTCGAGACACATTTTCGAGGGCCGAAGCGTCCTGCGTTCGAGAGTCGCTGGGGGGACCTGCTGGACTGGCTGGTCGGTCGCGGACTCTGCTCTGATGCTACCCGTCGTGCGTTCGGAGCGTGGTCGGGCACGAATCACATGGAAACGCGGGGGCTCGCATGCCCCGCGGGGCTTCGTGCGGTTTCGACTCTCATGGGTTCCCGCGCGACCATGTACTTCCTGCGAGGGCTCCATCATGTCAAGATCACCTGCGATCCGGACGGAGCGATGGAGGTCAAGGGTTACTTCGGCTTCAAACGACACTGGATGGAGACGCCGTCAGCGGTCGTCCGCCCGCAGGTCGGAGCCGCGCCGCGAACCCGGTCTAGCCACAGCGGTCGGGTTGCCATCTCCGACGCCATTGCGGCCGGTGTGGACTTCCTTGTCGGCAGTCGAAATCCAGATGGCTGGTGGGAGGACTTCGACATCGCAGACGGGACCAGCGACGCGTGGGTCAGCGCCTACGCCGGCCACGCGCTCGCCGGGCTCACGCAGCCTCGGGCCACCGATCTGGCACGTGGTGCCTGGCGTCTTCTGAACGGGCGTCACCGCCCGGGCGGTGGCTGGGGCTACAACGCCGCTGTCCCCCCGGACGCCGACACTACGGCGTGGGCGATTCTGCTGGCCGAGAGCGTCGGCGCCGGAGCGACACCAAGGGTCGAGGAAGCAAGGTCGTTTCTCGGGGGGCACCTCCGCTCCTCCGGCGGGCTCGCCACCTACGCCACGGCGGAGCCGGTCCGCGACGATATGGGCTTCCCGGCCTTCGTCTCCTATGCGGGCTGGACGTCGGCCCATCCCTGCGTGACAGCGGTGGCAGCCAACGCCGAGTCATTCAGGGGGCGTTTTGATCGGTACCTATGGAGAGCCCAGAAGACTGACGGCAGCTGGCCGGCGTATTGGTGGCTCGACCGTGAGTACTCGACCAGCCTCGCGATGTCAGCCTTGCGGGACCAGGAGAGAGCAGATTTCCCCTCCGGCCTATCCATGGCGATGAGCTGGGTCGAGTCGCGACTCGCCGCCTATCTCGACCTGGCGAGCGATTCCGGTTCTCCAACGGCATTCCCCATGGCGTGCTGCTTGAAGGCGCTCGCGCTCGGCCGGGAGTTTCGCGATCGGCGCACTCTGGTTGAAGGGGCGATCGAGCGACTTCTCGACACCCAACTGACAGACGCCTCCTGGACGGCGTCGGCGAGGCTTCGCATCCCACCCCCGGACTGCCTAGACCCCGATCAACTTCGCGGGTGGGATTACAGCGGACGGGCGGTCCGCAGCGTTTCTGTCTACCATCGCCGGGTCTTCACGACCGCATCGGTGCTGAGCGCGATCAGCCTCGCCAGCGCGCGTATGGCGGAGCCGACCAAGTGAATGCCGGGTCGAACCGAACGTTCTCAGAGGAGAACTTGCTCGCCCTTGTCGCCGCCTCCGCCGGCTTGTACGAGCGCGTCGAGAACCGTCTCCGGCCGCGCACTGGCGGCCCGATGGACCCGATGGTGGCTCGGCAATTGACCGCTTGGCGGAGCATGTTCGAGGATTCGGGAACCGACGTGTTCGTGCACCGGCTCGCCGCTGACGGGTGGACGCAGGCCTCGATCGCGCCCTATCTGGGCGAGGTCGCGCCGCCGGACGGCTACGACCCGCCCCAGTGGGCACTGACCCTTCGAGGGTGCGTCAGGGCTGCGTCGAGACCCTCTGGCTCCGATCAAGAGGGCGACGGCGAGCCAAAGCCGGGGCAACCCTTCGAAGACCTCCTCATCCCCATGGTGCGTTTCGCCTCGGCGGAGCTGTGTCGCCGGGCGCGGGACAGTTGTCGTCTCCTTTCCACGGCCGCTCTGGACGACGCAGAGCGCTTTCTGTTGCAACAGCTGGCACAGGTGTCGGTACCTACCCTCACCCTGGAGTTCCAGACCTTCCGGTCGGCCGGCGAGTCCACCATCTTCCGCATGATCCGGGTGGCGAACGATCAGCGATCGGACACGCTGTACCGAACGTTCATCGCCGGGCTGCGTGCTGGCGGTCTGGTCGAGCTGCTGTCGATGTACCCCGTGCTCGGCCGGTTCTGGGGCATGACGGTCGAGTCGTGGATCTCGGCCCTGACAGAACTTCTCACCAGACTGGACCAAGATTCGCCGATCATCGCCGGTCAGCTGGGCACCCGTTCCGGCGGTTCGGTTCGGCGCATCCGCATGGGCCTGTCGGATCCCCACCACGGGGGGAGGATGGTGGCGCTGCTCGTTTTCGCCGGAGACCGCCGGGTTGTGTACAAGCCGAAGGGACTCGGCCTGGAAAGAGCTTTTTCCGAGTTGCTGACGTGGATCGACGACCATGGGTCGCCGGTACGGTTACGGGCCGTCGAGGTTGTGGACCGAGAGACCCATGGCTGGGTCGAGTTCGTGGACCACGACGACTGCTTGGACGCGCCCGCTCTCCGCTCCTACTTCCGTCGGGCCGGAGCCCTGTTGTGCCTCGTGCACCTTCTGGAGGGTACGGACTGCCACCAGGAGAACATCGTCGCTGCGGGTGAGCATCCCGTCCTTGTGGACGCTGAGGCACTGCTCCACCATCGTGTGGCTCCAGATCGGCCGTCGGGGAGCCGGGACGGCGACCTTCAGGCGCGGGAGGAGTACTGGTCGTCCGTATTCCGCACCGGAATGCTTCCCAATTGGATTCTCGACGAGAGCGGCACCGCCGTCGACACGAGCGGCCTCGGCGGATTCGGGGAGCAGGTGCCGCAGCGTCGAACCCCGCGCTGGGAGAACTTGAACACCGACGAGCTGGCACTTGCGCATCTTCCGCACCCGGCTCGACGGGACCGTAACGTGCCCAAGCTCGCCGGTCAGCCGCAACCCGCGATCGGCTTCGAAGACGAGCTGATCGGCGGCTTCGCCGAGATGTATCGCTTCTGCCAGCAGCGCAAGGAGACGCTGCTGTCAGGCGATGGGCCGTTGGTTCCACTGGGACCGCAGATCAGCAGATTCATCCCTCGCGACAGTGCGTTGTACGGCAGATTGCGCAACGGCCTGCTTCAGCCGCTCGCTCTGACCAGCGGCATCGCTCAAATGCTACGGCTCGAAGCCATCGCCGTCGCGCAAGCAGCCACGCCGATTAACTCCGGAGCGTGGCACGCAATACGCTCCGAGATCGAAGCACTCCTGCGTTTGGACTTCCCCTATTTCTGCGCTGCCGCCGACTCGACCCATCTCGATATGCCCGGGGGGCGACAGCTCGAGGGCTTCTTCGGCAAGTCCAGCTTCGACCAGGCGATGCGCAAGATCTCGGACATGGGGTCGGACGACCTGGACAAGCAGATCGGCTACATCCGCGCTGCCTTCTTCGCCCGATCCGCGCAGGCACTTCATCAGTGGAAGCCGGGAGCGACACAGCATCGCCACAACGGGCGGATTCAGCCATCGGTCGACGTCGATGACGCCTTCAGCGATGAGCGGTTTGTTGCCGAGGCAGAGAGAATCGGCCATCATCTGTGGAGCCAAGCGATCCGAGGTGACAGTGGAGGCGCTGCATGGATCGGGCTGGAGTTCCAGCAGCGCGCCCGGCGCTACCGGTATCAACCGATCGGGCACGGCTTCTTCAGCGGCCGCTGCGGCGTAGGGCTGTTCTTCGCCGCGCTATGGTCCGTCACCGGAACGGTGCGCTGGCGCGACTTCGCGCTCGACACGGTCGAGGCGACGCGAAGGGCAATCGCCGAAAACCCTAAGACGCGGAATTGGCCAGTGGCGTACGCCGACATGGCCTATGCGCTGGGCCGGATGGGCATAATGCTCGGCGACGATATCCTCGTCCGGGACGCCCTGAAGGCTGCTGACCGCATCGATCATTCGGCCATCGAGGCAGACGAAGTCCTCGACGTCTTGTTTGGGGCCGCTGGCGCGCTGCTCGGCTTCTTGTCCATGCATCGGGAACTCGGCGACGAAGGTTTCCTGGACAAGGCCGTCGCGTGTGGCGATCAGCTCCTGCGAGGCCGGGTGGTGACGCCGAGCGGGCAGCGCGCCTGGAGTTCCCAAGATTGCGCCGCGCTGACGGGGTTCTCGCATGGAGCGGCCGGCGGTGCGTATGCCCTGCTCAAGCTGTTCGAGGCCACAGGCGATGATGCGTATCGCACAGCCGCTCTCGAGGCAATCGAATTCGAGCGCGCCGTCTTCGATGCAGGCGCGGGCAATTGGCCGGACCTTCGTGCCAGCAATGGGCCGCCCCGGTCGCGAAGATTCATGACGGCCTGGTGCAATGGAGCGACCGGAATCGGGTTGAGCCGGCTGGTGGCCAAAGACCTTGTTGCCGACGACACCGTTCGGGACGAGATTGAGGTCGCGCTGGCGACAACCCGCCGTCACACTCGCCAGGAAGCCGACCACCTGTGCTGCGGCAATTTCGGCAGGATCGAGTTCCTCCTTGTCGCGGGTACCGTAACGGACCGCCCCGACCTGGTGGCAGAAGCCCGGCAATGCGCCGCCGCGCGTGTGCGGGACTCCGAGCGTAATGGCGGCTATGACCTGATGCGTAGACTTCCTCGATGGGTGGGGAACCCGGGCTTCTTCCAAGGCAGTTCCGGTATCGGCTACGAGTTGCTCCGAATCGCGCAGCCTGCAGACCTCCCAATCCTCTTGTTGCGGGAGTAGCACCATCCGGTATCCACGCTGATAAAAGGCGTTCCGTGGTGTCGCTGTGCGACGTGGCTTCTCGCAATCGTCATTGGGCTGACCTCTGCCCGGACCGGGCAGAGGTCACGAATCCACCAGTACGCTGTGGGGCTGGGTGAAGGCGTACGTCGCGTCGGTCGCGCTGACCAAAACGGCACTGTGCCCTGGGTCGCGGCATGATCGACTGCTATGGAGATGCAGGAGGTCGATGCTGACGAGCTGGTCGAGTTCTGGACTCTGCTGGATGAGGACCGTGGCATGCTGGCCGGCAAGCGTGGAGCGACGGAGCTCGGGTGCGCTGTCTTGAGCCGCTGATCTGATGTCGCTGACCAGACCGCGGTAAGGCCGTGTCGCACCTCTGGCTGCTCCACGGCGACCCGCCGCCGGCACGGACGCTGCGAAGGCTGCCGACGTGCCCGCAGTGCCGACGAGATGAGCTGGGACGATTTCGACGCAGCACCACCGCAGCGCCCACTCGACCGGTGGCGCCGACGCGCACATGCCTGGTGGCCGGATGCGCCAGCGAGCCGCTATGCCGCGGGTTGTGTCAGCGTCACGGGAAGTCCTGGCGACGGCACCCAACCGAGCCGGTCGAGGAGTTCGCCGCCCGGGCACGACCGTTGCTGCGCCAGGCCGACTGTCTGGTGGCCGGATGCTGCGCGTCGACAACGGCCCTCTATACCTCGGTGTCGGCCAGCTATCGGTCCCAGACCCTGCGGACGATGCTGGACAAGACGATCGCCGACGCCCACGCCTGCAACGGCCAAGGAGACCTGATGGCCCGGAGACCTGATGGCCCGCAAGATCAACTTCCACTGGAACTGCGGCAGCTGATGGCTGCGCACGACCTGTGGAAGACGACCGAGCTGATCCCCTTACTCGCCGAACGAGGCGTCCGACTGTCCGCGACGCAGGTCTAGCGGCTGGTCACCGACAAGTCGGACCGGCTGTCGATGAAGACGCTGGCCGCGTTGCGCGACATCTTGTCCTGCACCCTGCGAGTCGCCGGCCGCTGGACTCGACGTAGGTGTCGATCAGGTCTGCAGGGCGCGTTCGGGTCGGTAGTCGGGTCGGACGCCGACCACGTTCGACTCGTTCGCTCCGGATCATCGACGACGAATGAGCACCCCCAAGCAACCCGTCCGAAAGGTCCCGGCCGACCCCGACCGGTAGCCACCGTGCGTGCGCTGCGGCCAGTCCTACCGCGACGCCTCACCCTGGCCCGAGGACGAGTGTTCTGCTACTGCCGCCGCGCCGCCCGACAACGCGAAGGCACCTGTGCCCGCTGCGGCCACCACGGTGTCGTCCCCGGCCAAATCGACGGCCAACCCACCTGCGTCGACTGCAGCGGGGTGCCGGTCGACGTCCGCTGCCGGCGATGCGGGCGTGAGGCGCCTATGGGCTTCGCCGTCACCTGCTGGCGCCGCCAGCTCGAGGACCAACTGACCAGGCTCCTGGCCGACCCTGACGGCAGCATCCCGCCGATACTGCAGCCGTTCGTCGACGCTCTGGTCGGGCTCACACAGCCCCCGGATCGCCTATGTGTGGATGCACCGCAACCTTGCCGTGCAGACCACCTTGCGGCTGGCCACCGGTGAGGACCCGCTCGACCACGCCACCTTCGACCAGCTGCCAGGACGCACAACTGAGTACCTCCGCGGGCTCTTGAGCACGGCTGCCTACCAGGCCGTGACCGCTACCTCGCCGCGTTCGAGAACTGGCTGCCGACCAAGCTCGTCCGAATCAGCGATCCCGGCGCACGTCGCCACCTCGATGCGTTCGCCCGCTGGCATCTGCTCCGTCAGCTCCGCGACCGGGCGAAACGCGAACCCATCCCCGCCGGGGCATTGCTCAACGCCAAACAGCCCACCACCGTCGCGATCAACTTCCTTGACTGGCTGGCCGGGTCGCGGCCGCCGGCTGGAGACTGCTACCCAAGCTGACCTGGACGCCTGGTACGCCGGCGGACCCAGCACCCGGCATCATGCCGCACGGTTCCTCAGTTGGGCACGAGGACAGCACCTGATTCGGATCGACCTGCCCATCTCAAGATGACGGCGGACCGATCATGAGCGAGGGTGAACGACTTGACCAGCTCAACCGGCTCCTCGACGACCACGACCTGCCGGTCACCGCGAGGCTGATCGGGCTGCTGGGTCCTGATGTTCGGGCAGCCGCTCTCCCGGATCGTCCGTCTCCCCCGAAACGCCGTGACGATCACCGCCGGTCAGACCAGCCTGCACCTCGGCCGGCACGCCTCGACCTCCCACCCGAGGTCGCCGCGGTCGTCCATGATCATCTGGCACAGATCGACGCGAACCGGAACGAGGCCGGGCATCCCGAGCGGCGGTGGCTGTTTCCTAGCCTGCAGCCCGGCCAGCCACTCCACGTGTTCAGCGCCGCCGGTATGCTGAAAGAGATCGGGCTACCCGCTCGCACGGCCCGCAACACCGCCTGCGACACATGGTCCAGCAAGCACCGGCAGCGATCCTCGCCGACGGACTCGGCGCCGAACGCGGCACAGCCGCCCGCCACGCCAAGAACGCCGGCGCCGACTACGCCAGCAGCGCCAAATCGCTGCCTCGCACGAGGCACGATTGACAGTTGTTGTCTGCGCATTTAACAGGCAGGGTCAGTAGTTGCTCGGACCGAACCGGCCTGGTACTCGATTCGTGTGTCCAACCCGGCGGTTTGGGTGTTGTCGAGTTGGGTCACGCCCGGCCCCGGCCCCGGCACCTGGGTGCAGGTGCGGGCCGGGCTTGGCAGCGAGGCGAATGGATCAGGCGGCGCTTCCGACGAGTGGTGAGGCCATGCTGGACGTCGTTGGTGCCGCGGCCAACGGTTCGGCTGGGTTGGTGGGTGTGTTGAATCCTTTGGCGATCAGCCAGATGCCGATGAACACCTCCCACAGGCCGCCCGGGACGGCTTGGATCGAGCTGAGGTGGAATCCGAGGATCTCCAGGACCGACCCGGTCAAGATGATCGCGTATCCGGCGACGCCCCAGACCGCCAGCGGCCGCGGGATCAGGTTCGCGCGCATGAACGCTGCGCACAGGATCAGGCCGGCCACGCCAACGGTGAGCATGGCGAACTCGTAGGCGTAGAGGTTCGCGGCGGTGAGCACGGCGCTGAGGGCTTGGAGGTAGGAGACCTCGCCTGGGTCGGCGTTCAGGTACTCGACGCCGACCGGTAGCTGGACGACGATCAGAAGGGTCATCACCGCGATCAAGACGGCATCGATGATCCTGGCGGTGAGGTAGCCGACGGCGCTGCGTTCACTGTGGCGCCGCAGAATCGGAAACATCAGTACGCCGTGGGCAGCATCGCCGGCGACGGTGGCCAGCCAGCACACGGCACCGACCGCCAACAGCATGCCGCGGGAGGCGATCGCCGACAGCGGGTCCGCGGCGGTGAGGATCGACTGGATGAGCACATTGCCCCCGATGCCGATCACCATCCCCGCGAGGTACAGCACGCCGATGATTCGGGCGGTCCTTCGGTCTGAGCGGGCGTTGTGGCCGCCCGCCAGCGTGGCCTGCGTCTCGTTGGGCATCTGGGTCTCCTCGGGCTGGTAGCCGATGAAGCCAACCGCCGCACCGTACTTAGTACAGACGCTACTGTACTTTGTACAAAGTTGCTAGGGTGGGATGCACAATGCCTAAACCAAACGGCTCCAGCCGCCCCGCCGAGAAGCGCGAACCGCTCAGCCGCGACCGCGTCCTGGAGGCTGCCCTCGCCGTCGCCGATGCGGGCGGGGCGAGCGCGCTGACCATCCGGGCTCTCGCCGAGCACCTCGGCGTCCAGCCGATGGCCCCCTACTACCACGTCGCCAACAAGCAGGAGATCCTCGACGGCATCCTCGATCTCGTGTTCGACCAGATCGAGCTGCCGTCACCGGGCGGCGACTGGCGGACCGAGCTGAGCCGGCGAGCGCACTCCGCCCGCCGGGCACTGAGGCGCCATCCGTGGGCGATCGTGATCTTGCAGTCGGGAACGGCTCCCGGGCCGGCCACGCTGCGACACCACAACGCGGTCATCGGCACCCTCCGCGAAGCCGGCTTCTCGGTGACGATGACCGCCCACGCGTACGCGCTGCTTGACAGCTACATCTACGGTTTTGCCTTGTCCGAGACCGCGCTGCCCATCAACGGCCCTCAGACTGTCGCAGAGGTGGCCGAATCGATGATGGAACGGCACCCACTCGACGACTACCCCTATCTGGCCGAGTTCTCGACCGAGCACATCCTCAAGCCCGACTATGACTTCGGCGGCGAGTTCGACTTCGGACTCGAGGTGATCCTCGAAGGCCTCGCACGATCAATCTCCGGCCTGTCTGCGGAACGCTCCTGACCGAACGGCACCCATCAGCCGCATCTGAGCCGACCAGCAGACCCTAGCGACCAGCTCCCTTTGTGGCAGCGCCGCTGCAGCGGGCGGGTGGGCAGGTGTTCGAGGGTCGCGGCCTGCCAGGAGCAGTGTCGGCGTAGCCTCAGGGTGAGGACGCCTTGTTTGCCGGTTGGGTCGAGGTCCGCCGCACAGGCCCGATGCCCTCTCTTCGATCCGATCAGAGGACATCCCGTGACCGACGTCGTCGTTCCCCCTTCCACATCAGCGCTTCCTCCGCGGTCCTGGAACCGACGCACACTGCTGCTTTCAGCCGCAGCCGCTGTGGTGTTGGGTGCTGCGCTGCTCGTCCCCGAGATGGGCATGGTGGGTCTGATCCCGTTCGGCCTGCTCCTCGCCTTCAGCACCGATTCAGCCGAGCCCGAAGTACGGCGGTCGGTCAACGTCAGCAAGCGCAATCTTGGGCTGGCTGCCGCGATGGCGGTGACCTTCGGCTGGTTCTGGCTGTGGCATCTAGAGCTGGCCGAGTCGGCGCTGGTAGCCATCGCCGGGGTATTGATCGCCATGCCGCTGGCGCTCCAGGACGTGGATGACGCTCCTCAGCGCACGGTCGTGGTCACCAAGCGCAGCCTCATCCTGAGCCTTGTGGGACTGGTGACCTTCACCTATGTGTACCAGGACGGCGGGGTGTGGTTCTTCGCACTGGCGGCGGTCTGTGTCTTCCTCCCTCTTGTGCTGGCGGTATCGCGGGGATGGGTCGTCCGTCGGGGGCGGGTCGAGTTCGGGCTGCTTCGCCACCCGCTGAGCCGGGAGATGCGGGTCCACCTGGTGCAGGGACTCAACATCTGGGTGTGTTGTGGGCTGCTGGGCGGTGTCGTAGCGGCGGGCGGCATTCACTTCGCACGGATCTGGTTCTCCCTAGACGCCTTCGAGTTCGGCCTCGTGCTGGCGGCCTTTACTGCTGGCCTGGTCCTGTGGGCGGCGCTCGCGCTCGTCCCTCTCCGGCGTGTCTACCTGGCCACCAATGTGGCCGTGGCCTTGCTGTCGGGATTCCTGGCCGTCCAGCTGATTCCCCTATCCGTGTCGCCCACCCATGGGGTGCTGCTCGACTCACCGGTGGTCGGCGAGTGGTACGTGCAGAACGGTGGCCGCAGCATCTTGCTCAACGGTCACCTGGGGGGTGAGAACAACGCTGTCGACCTGCAGCTGATGGGCGCGAACGGACGAACGCATACCGGAGGTAGTGACGCTCCGCTGGCCGAGTACGCCGGCTTCGGCATGCCCGTGCTGGCGCCGGCCGCCGGACAGGTCGTCGAGGTGACCGACCACTACGCCGACAATCCGCCCGGGACCAACAGCGACGAAGCCAACCATCTGGTGATAGCTATCGACGCAGACCGCTACGTGGCGATGGCCCACCTTCAACAAGGCAGCGTCACCGTTGTGGTGGGCGACATCGTGCATCGTGGCCAGCAGCTCGCCGCGGTCGGGAACAACGGCCACTCCAGCGCACCGCATCTGCACTTCCAGGTCCAAGACTCTCCCGCCGCCAGCAACGCCGACCGCACCTACCCCATGCTCTTCCGCAACGTCCACATCACCAGGAGCGGTCCCTGGCCGTGGGGCGACACACGCGAGCTCCGTACCGGCGACCTCGTCCGAGCCCGCGGATAGTCGGGTTGACCCTGGTGCTGGTCGGTTCGGCCGGTGACCTCGTCGAGCCCGACGCCGGTCTGCGTGCCTTCTGGCTGGAGAAGCGCCGAATCCTCGAGACGAGGGACGGTTCCTGGTCCGGACCATGCAGCGTGCCGCCTTCGACCACCAGCTCGCCGCGGGTGACCTCGACGACCGCGAGCTGCCCCTGACCCCGAGGTGGTCGTCATGCCCGTCACATTGATCGTTAGCGCTCACGACTTCGACTTCTTCGGTGACACGGCCCGGGCACTCGAGGCCCGGCTGCCGCGGGCTGAGCTGGTCGAGCTCGACTGGGCCGGCGGCCGACCCTCGAGCGCCCGGAAGAAGGCGGAAAGCTGCTGCTCTGCGCCCTCGCTGACTGACGTGCCCGTCTGGGCGATGGATGTGCCGGCGATGCCGGTGCCCGCTGCCTGTGACGGCAAATCTCTCCACCCAGCATTCTCGGACAGGCCCAGCCCAATCAGGTGACTGTCGGGTGCTGGGTTTGTTGAAGTTTACGTAGCGGCGCGTAGCTCGCCCGGTAGTTCCGGGGGCCCAGGATCGGTGCAGTCAGATCGCGCAGCCAGCCCGGCCGACCCGCCAGCCGCGACATCTTGTCGGTTGCCGCTTGGACGTGCTGGATGCGGGGACGCCGGAGGCGTTCGAACTCGACCCCCACGCCGGACCAGTGATCGGGAGGGGTCGCGGCCAGCAGCTCGCCGAGAACGAGCGCGTCCTCGAGGGCCATCGCCACGCCCTGCGCCCACACCGGTCCGGTGGCGTGTGCGGCGTCGCCGATGAGCACGAGCCTCCCGTGGTGCCATTGGTCCAGTCGCACCTCGTCGACGGGGGCGTGGTGGAGCTCACTGCCTTGGAGTGCTTGGGCGATGGCCGCGCCCACCGGCTCAGGAAAGCCTTCGGTCGCCTGCGCCAACCAGGAGCGGTCGGATCCGGTGTTCCCGCCGCGGGTGCGGGCGGCGTATCCGTAGACGCGGCCCTCCTCGACCGGGATCAACAAAACGGTCACGTCTCGGCCGGACCAGGCAGTCCAGCAATCGACGCCGGGATTGTCGGCGATGAAGCGCCAACTCGATCCGGTCATCGACGACGGGCGCATGCCCCCGGCAGCGACCGCTTCCCGCATGTCCGAGTTGACGCCGTCGGCACCGATCACGAAGTCGGCGAGGCGCGGTGACGTCGATCCCGCCAGGTCGACCTCGACCCCGGTGGGCGTGGGTCGAGCAGACACCGCGAGGGCATGCTCGACCGTGACCGCCGCGGGCACGGCCAGCGCCTCGATCAGGTCGCCGTGGCGCACACAGACCGGTCGCCCCACGTCGCGCCAGAAGCGCTCGTCGTCCACGGCGAACAGCAGCCGTCCGCGACCGTTGCGATACTCCCGTCGTCTCACGGGTACGCCGCCGGCCAGCGCCCGATCGCGGACGCCTACCAGGGCCAGGGCTCGTACCGCGTTGCCGGGCAGGTTGACGCCCATCCCCCGCCTGACGGACTCGCGTCGCTCTATAACGGTGCAGACCAGTTCGTGACGCGCGAGGACCCGGGCGGCGGCTCGTCCCGCGATCCCGCCGCCGACGATGAGGACAGAACCGGAACCGGTCACCGGCCGCCGGCCGTGCGTCCCCAGCCGATGTTGAGCGGAGCGGTGAGGACGGCGAAACCGTCAGCGCCTGCGCGCTCGCGGATCATCTCGTCCAGCGCGGAACGCATCGTCGCTCGATCGGTCTCGCTGACGCCGACGTCGTCCAAGAGCATGCCGGTGATCGGGTTGCTGAAGAGCATCCAGTCCCAGAGCTGTTGACCCGTGGACAATTCGAGTCGTTCGTGCTGCGTGGAGTCGACCTCGACCTCCCGTAGGCCCGCGTCACCCAGACGCGCCCGCATCACCTCCGGGTCCGAGATCTGGAACTCCAGCGGCGGCGGTTCCGGCAACCCTTCGAAGTCGGGGGCCACGGCCTGCAGAGCAGTGATGAAGAACTGCAACGCTTCGAACTCCTCGGGCGAGCCCTAGGCGACGAGCAGCACCCGCCCCCCGGGCTTGGTCACCCGAACCATCTCGCGCAGGGCCAATGCCTGGTCCGGGACGAGCATCACCCCGAACTGCGACCCAGTCACGTCGAAGCGATCGTCCTCGAGATCGAGGGCGTGAGCGTCCATCACCCGTGCCGACGCGTCGGTCAGACCCTCCGAGCGCGCTCGCGACTCGAACTGGGCCACCATCCGCGGCGCCCAGTCGGTCGCCAGCACCGTGGCACCCAGACGTGCCGCGGCCAGTCCGAGACCGCCCGGACCCGCGGCGACGTTGAGGAACGTCTCGCCGGGACTCAGTCCGACAAGACGCAGTGCCGCGGCCGAGAGCGACTGCTCGCCCGGCGCGACGTGTTCGGCGTACCCGGCAGCGATCGCGTCCCACGCCTGCGGCGGCGCGTACTCAGTGTGCTCGGCGGGTGAGGTCTCGTGGTCGACGCTCATCTCAGTGGCCTCCTTCGGTGACCTGATAGATCTCCTGGGCGACCAGACCGTGCGCCTCGCGGTGCACGTCCGCCGCCACATTGGCGGAGGGCGCGTCGACGAGGCAGAAGATCTTGCCCGCCGTCTCGTCCACCCAAAAGCGCAGGTAGTTGACGTCGTGTGGTCCTTGGGTGCGCAGGTCAGCGTCGTGGGCTTGCGTCGCATCGTGGACAGTGACGGGACCGTCCAGGGTGTGGACGTCGAGGAGCAGTGGCATCTGCTTGTCCTTTCGGGGACATCGGTTGCGACCGAGGCTAGGCAGCGGACCAGTGGGTGCGCATCGGACGAATTGCCCAAACCGGTCGGACCGAGGATGGGTAGTACGACCGAAGCGCCGCCATGATCTCGATTCCTAACGTGGTGCTCCACCCGCCAGGAGGAGCCATGGAGAGCATCGAGACCGTGATCGTCGGGGCCGGACAAGCCGGCCTGGCCACCGCCCAGCGCCTGCGGGAGCGCGGCGGAGACTGCGTGGTCCTCGACCACAACCGGCGGGTCGGGGACGGCTGGCGTCAGCAGTGGGACAGCCTGCGCCTCTACACGCCGGCAAAGTTCGACGGACTACCGGGGATGAGGTTTCCCGCGGACCCGTGGTCCTTCCCGACCAAGGACGATGTGGCCGCCTACCTCGAGGCGTACGCCGGCCGGTGGGACCTGCCGGTCCGACCCGGCACCCGCGTCGTCGGGCTCGCCCTGGACACGGACGACGGCTTCGTCGTCACCACGGACGCCGGGCCGATCCGCTGCACCAACGTGGTGGTCGCGACTGGCACCTTCGGGCGAGCACCCGCGGTTCCCGACTACGCAACAGATCTGGATCCTTCTATCCTGCAGCTGCACTCCAGTGAGTACCGGCGACCCGGCCAGCTCCAGCACGGGCCCGTCCTCGTGGTCGGCGCTTCGCACTCCGGCACCGACATCGCCTACGAGCTGGCGCCCACCCGGTCGACCACCCTCGTCGGCCGCGACTGCGGTGAGATCCCGATCCGCCTCGAGTCGGGACTGTCCCGCTTCGTCCTTCCCGTGTTGATGTTCGCGTGGCGCCACGTGCTGACCCGCCGCACACCGATGGGTCGCGCACAGATGACCGCGATCCGCTCCCACGGCGGGCCCATGCTGAGGGTCAAGCAGGCCGATCTCGACGAGCGCGGAGTGACCCGGAACCAGGCACGGGTCCAGGGTGTCCGCGGCGGGCTGCCGCTGCTGGCCGACGGGACGACCGCGGAAACGGCCAACATCATCTGGGCGACCGGCTTCCGCCAGACCTTCGACTGGATCGATCTGCCCATCCTCGGCGCCGACGGGTGGCCGCGCGAGGACCGTGGTGTGGCCGCGGACGTGCCCGGGCTGTACTTCTGCGGCCTGGCCTTCCAGTACGCGCACTCGTCGATGCTGCTGGCCGGCGTCGGCCGGGACGCGGACCACATCGCACGCCACATCACCGTACCCACGCCTCGTCGTGACCGTCAGGTCGCGTGAGCCGGTGGCCGGCCTGCGCTCCTCGCCGGGAGTATCGTCCGATGGGGAGGTGGCCCCGGTGGGCGTGATCGACGACCTGGCGCAGGCGCGCACGGACTACGAGCACGGCGACTGGATTGCGGCCCTGGACACCTGGTCAGATGTCGATCCCTCCGGCATGAGATCCGACGATCTGCACAACGCCGGTGTCGCGGCGTACCTGCTCGGTCGTCGTGACGCCTCAGTGGGCTACGAGCAGCGGGCCTTCGCCGCGTGCCAGGAAGCGGGTGACCTGACGGGGGCGATCCGTTGTTGTTTTCACCTCGCGATGGTCTTCGGCACCAACGACGAGGCGGCGCTGGCCCAGGGCTGGACGGCGCGCGCCGACCGACTCCTCGTGGACCGGGCCGACGACACGGCCGAACGGGGCTACGTCTCGGTCCTGCACATGTATGGCCATCTGGCGGCCGGCGACCTGCCAGCCGCGTCGGCGGCGGCGGCGCGGGCGACAGCAGCGGGAAGGAAGCACGGCGACCCGGACCTGCTGGCCCTCGGCCTGTGCTCGCAGGGCAGGCTCGCCATCTACTCAGGCCGCATCGCAGACGGACTGCGGCTCCTGGACGAAGCGATGGCGGGCGTGGCGGCGGGCGAGGTCACGCCGGTCATCTTCGGCGACGTGTACTGCGCGGCCATCGAGGGCTGTCAGGAGATCGGTGACTACAGCCGTGTGGGGGAGTGGACATCGGCGCTGCATCGCTGGTGCATCGCTCATCCGGGCCTGGTGGCCTTCACCGGACAGTGCTCGGTGCACCGCGGTCAGCTGATGCGGGTGCACGGCTCGTGGCCGGAGGCGTTGCAGGAGTTCGAGCTGGCCATCGAGCGCTACCGCCTAGCCGATTCGGTGGCGGCGCTGGGTCTCGCGGAGTGCGAGCGGGGCGACGTGCTGCGCCAGTGTGGCCAGTTCGCGGCGGCCGAGGCCGCGTACCAGCGATCAAGTGAGCACGGCTACGACCCGCAGCCGGGACTGGCGCTGTTGTGGCTCGCGCGCGGGGAGGACGATGCTGCGGTGGCCGCCGTCCGACGGCTGGTTGCCGAGGTCTCCGCACCGGCCGAATGTCGGCTGCTGCCGGCTGCTGTCGACGTTCTGGTGTCTGCCGGCGGCCTCGACGAGGCCCGCGCAGTTGCCGCCCGGCTGGACGAGATGGCCGCAAAGATCGGCACCGAGACGCTGCAAGCGTACGCGGCTTACGCGTCCGGAACCGTGGAACTCGCTTCCGGAGACGCGGCCGGTGCGCTCCCGTACCTCCGCAAGGCCCGGCTGCTCTGGGCCCACGCGAAGTGGCCCTATGAAGGCGCGCGGGTACGCCTGCTGAGTGCTCGCACCATGATCGCGCTCGGCGACAAGGAATCGGCCCGGCGTGAGCTGGAGGCCGCGTGGGACACCTTCCGCAACCTGGGCGCGCAACCAGCCGTCCAGGAGGCCGAGCGCCTGCTGCGGCCCGCTGATCATCCGGCCGGTCTGACGGGCCGAGAGGTGGAGGTGTTGCTTCTGGTCACGTCTGGCAGGAGCAACAGCCAGATTGCGTCGGAACTCGTAGTGAGTGAGAAGACCGTCGCTCGTCACCTCTCGAACATCTTCACCAAGCTGAACGTCAACTCCCGCACCGCGGCGGCAGCGTACGCCTTCGAGCACGGGCTAGCGCGAGACCACCAGCGCCGGCCGCCGCCGGGGGCGGGCCTTGAGAGAGGCAGATCCGGCTAGTCGGCCGAGAATTCTGGGCGTCGCCTCGGCGGTGACTATCGCCGGCTGGGTCAGGTGTCCAGCTCAGCGGCCAGCGCCGCTGATCCTGTCGGTCCTGGCCGGGGTCGCGCCTCCGGGCCCTGTCGGATCGCTTGGTCTGCGGGTGTTCCGGGGTCGGACTCGACGACTGGGGCTCGCGATCGGTGTCCACGCTGAGCTGGAAGATATCTGGACGGCTGTATTGGCCCACCCGGGTCGAAGTACCGGCGAGCGGCGCGCACGGCGGCGAGGTCAACCTCGGCGTACAGGATGATCTCTTCGTGGCGAGCGGGTCCGGCCAGGATCGTGCCGGTCGGATCGATGATCACGCACGGTGGTGCCTGCCAGCACGACGCGATCGGGGCGGCCACGGACGCCTGCTGTGGGCAGCTCTGTCGTCACTGTGCACGCTGCAGTCCGATATGGTCCTGGCCGCCCAGCACGCCCTGATCCGCGGTCGGCTGCCAGGCGACAACGGTCCAACAGTGCGGTTCACCTGACCCGAACGAATCGACTTCCGGCTCGTTCGCGGGCCGGTGCCACACGTCGAGGAGACCTTCCTTCTCGACGATGCCGACGGCGGCACGACGCTGACCTGGTGAGCTCGGCGCAGACCCTTGGATGCTCCGTCGGTGCTGGGGGGCTGGTCGCGGCGCACGGGGAGACCGCGGTCGCCGCGTCGATCGACGTCGTGTCCGAGTTGAGGCGGAACGCCGTGCCGGCTGGGGAGCCGACCCTCGATGACATGCGCGGTGGAGCACAGCGGTGGCAGGCACCGACACCGGGATCGCCGAGAACATGGGCCTGGTGCGGCCGGACTTTCATCGGCTGATGGACCAGGTCTCCGCAGGTGATCTGCGCGTCGGTTCGGACCGGCACCCCGGGGTCGAACAAGCAGCCGGTCGCGGTCGGTGCTCATGGTGCGGGTACGGTGTGCCGTAGCGGTCGGGATCATTCAGCGACACCACGGCGTGTCCGGCTGAGCCGATCGGTGGTGTGCCACGCGGTGTGCCAAGGACCAGGGCCGCAAGTTCGACATCCGTTTGGGGATGTCGCTCGATCCCTCCGGAATTGTTCACCCCCAAGGTCACCAGCGGGAACAGGTTGTGTTCGTGTCACCGGCAGGTCGTTCGTCTCCTCACCCGGCACCGACGAATCGTCGACTGTCTGGGCCTGAGTGTCGCTCCTGGCTCAGCGGGCGCAGGCGGGGACGGTTGGGCCACCAGACCGGTCGCGGCCCGAGGGCCGTGCTGGTCAGCTATGCGGTGACCGACGACCAGGCCGTTTTTCGGCTACCGGAGTACAACGAAATCTGCCAGTACGCGCCCGGACGCGAGATCACGTTGAATGTCAGCGGCGTGTCCGCCGACACCCGCACCGAGGTGGTCGTCACCGGGATTGGTTTCGTTCCCGAACACCACGCCACCCTGTTGGAGGCCGTCGACCTGGTCGAGGACTGGCCGTCCGGCATCTCCACGCACCTGATCTGTCTCGATCTCGCCGTCGTCGAAGGCCGCATCCAACGTGGTTGTTGCGATTCGGCTCCGGTGGTGAGTGAACCATCAACTCTTCGCTGACGGAGGTCTGGCCTGCAACGGTCACTCGACGCGCCTGGGTCGGCGCGGTCTGGTCTTGCCCACGGTGGTGGGGATCGCTGGTGGCAAGCGTGGCTGACAATCATGTCGGCGGCGTGGGGGGGTTGGGGATGGTCCCGGGCGGGGATCCCGGGGCCATCCAGCATGGCGGGATCTCGACCTGCACGCTGGGGCATGTCTCATGGGGTCACGGCTGGAGGAGAACGCCATGACGGTGTCTGGCGGTTTGGTGCCGTCAGCGTCGGGCGGCCTGGCCGCCGCGGAGGCGGTGCTGGTGGTCCTGGTTCGGGAGCGCGCAGCGCCTCCCCTCCTGCACCGCAGCTACCACGCCCGCCTGAGGGCCAGTTACGGCACATTGCCCCACCACCGGGAGTGAGCAGCGGCCACCTCCCGCCACGAACGCCGTCGGGGCAGCGGGGACATCATCGGCCGACCCGAGCCTCGGGTGGTGACCCGATCGCCGAACTACGGTCAGTTCAGACGACCGGTGCCACCGCCGACGTCGACGAGGTCGCCGCCGTGCTCGCCGCCGTGCTCGCTCGCCGTCTCACCGCCGGGCAGGGACTGGCCGAGCTCGGGCCGCTGCCGTGGCTCCCGGCCGGTCCCTCCCGCTCTTGCCGCCCATCCCACCTGGGGCCCGTACCTGGGCGCACGGACCGAGTTGATCGGGCATTGCGCCTCGGTCGTGCGCGACCAGACCACCCTGACCGCCGAACCGCCACGGGGGGCCCGGCCGGTCCGAACCGACCTCGACCTGTGGCGGGACCTGGCCATGTGGCGGGCCGCGAACGACATTCCGGAGTCCGATCTCATCCCGGCAGGGCGGCCGGTCTCTCCCGCTCGGGAACGGAGCTACCAGCGGAAGCTCGAGGCCAGGGTCAACGTCCTCGCCGGTCCGCGGGCGCCGCTGCCCGCCACGGGTATGGAGCTGACGCGGGAGCGGGAACCCGCCCTGTTCGACGACCCGTACTGGCCGGTGATGGCCCGCCGACTCCCCGCCGCCGACCGGCAGGGGCAAGACCTGCAGCAGCTGCTGGTGACCGCCCTGGCGGAGGGTCCGCTGCCGGAGGAACGGCCGGCCGCGGCGTTGTGCTTCCGGCTCGCCGGTGAGCTGCATCTGGTCCGCCCACGCCGACGCCGACATCAGACTGCGGCCGGAGTGGACCGATCATCTGCTCCAGCGGCTGCCGGACCGGGTCGGGCCGAGTTCTCACCAGCCCCGACTGGCCCGGGCTCGTCGCCGCGGTCGCCGACAGCGCCGCACGGACCGGGCTACCGGCCGCCGACCTGCTCGACACTGCAATGGGCACCGTCCAATTCGGCGACCAAGCGGCCGGTCGGACTGCCCGCCGACGCCGTGCCCGCCATGCTGACCTGGCGGCTCGCAGAACTCAACACCCAGCCCCTCCACGACCTCGACGACGCCGACCTGCCGCCCGACCCCCACGACCCCGAAACCGGCCGGCCGCTCGATCTCGACGACCACTACCCCAAGCACGAACACCAGCGCCTCGTCCCGGAGCCGGTCGACCCGACCGTCCACGCCGACGATGCAGGTCTCGCCGAGCCGGAGGATGAACCGGCCGGGGAGGATCAGGCCGACACGACGCCGCGATCCCTGCTGGTCGAACTCAACGCCGCGGCCGCTGCCTGGTGGGCCGACCCGTACCCGGGCAGTCCCGCGGCCGCGTACATCGCCGGCCGGCTCGGCGACGACCTGACCGGCAACGACCGGATCACCATCGGCTACGCCCGGCCGGATGGTCGAACCTCGCCCACCACCTCAAAGCCGGTGGCGCCACGGACACCGAGCTCGTCGACGCCGGTCTGGCGAAATGGTCCCGGCGCGGCACGCTCATTGACATAATGCGCGGTCGGGTCGTATGCGGGATCCGTGACGGATCCGGCGACTTGGTTGGGTTGACCGGCTGTGCCGCACCCGGGACACCGACGCCCCGAAGTGGCTGAACACACCGACCACAGCGATCTTCGCCAAGGGTGAGCTGCTGTTCGGGCTGACCGAGAACCGGGACCTCCTCGCAGCCGGCGCGACCCCGGTCCTGTTTTGCGTCTGAGTTCGTGTCCTACTTCCCGGTTTCGATCACACAACATCCAACGGGTTCTCCACTACGCACAGGAGGATCAGGTCATGACAGAAGAGCAGGCGCTGTCGGCGCGGAAGCGCCGGTCGAAGCGGATGTTGACACCCTCGCAGAAGTACGAGATCTGGTTGCAGCTGATCCGGCAGGAGGTGACCATGGCCGAGGCCGCCGCAGCGGCCGGGGTGGACCGTTCCACCATCGTGCGGATCCGCACAGTGGCCAAGGACGGCGCCCTGGCGGCGCTGGCGGCCTCGAAGCCGGGTGTGGCGGGCACGGCCCGCGACACCGAGCTGGCGGCGGCCAACGCGGAGGTCGTTCGGCTGTCCGAGGCGATCAAGCAGATGGCGGTGAAGCTGACGCTGGCCGAGGGAAAAGACGGTTGGGGCTGAGTGGCCAGGTCCCGTACCGTGTCGATGCGGCCACCAAGACCGGACTGCTCGAGCTCCTCGATGAGGCGCTGCAGGCCGGCTGGACGTTGCGGGACGCGTGCCACCGGCTGGGCTTGCCGGAGCGGCGCGCGAACCGGTGGCGGGGCGCGCCGGGCCGCCGGCCGGCTGGCTGACGCCAAACCCGGCGGGAGCCCGCTGCACGGCATCCTGGCCGAGGAGGTCGCGGCGATCCTGGCCGTGTTCGAG
>JBBSQJ010000013.1:0-30255 GCA_038257965.1 Propionibacteriales bacterium | reverse complement strand
TGCGTACTGGATGATCCAGCAGTCGGTGGCGTCCGACGACCCGATCATCTTCCTCGAGCCGAAGCGTCGCTACCACGAGAGGGCCGAGGTCGACGAGTCCGCGACCCCGATGCCGCTGCACCAGTCCGAAGTCGTGCGCGACGGCACCGACGTGACGGTGGTCGCGTACGGTCCGATGGTCCGGACCTGTCTGCAGGCGGCCGAGGCGGCCGCCGAGGAGCAGTGCAGCCTCGAGGTGATCGACCTGCGCACCGTCTCACCGCTCGATCTCGATCCCGTGATCGACTCGGTGCGTCGCACCGGTCGGCTGATCACGGTGCACGAGGCCCCGCTCAATCTCGGGCTGGGTGCGGAGATCTCGGCCCGGATAACCGAACAGTGCTTCTACTCCCTCGAGGCGCCGGTGCTGCGAGTGAGCGGTTTCGACATGCCCTATCCGCCGAGCCAGATCGAGGACGAGGACCTTCCTGACCTGGACCGGGTGCTCGACGCGGTCGACCGGTCCTTGGCGTACTGAGTCGAACGGAAGAGAGATCGATGGCGACACGTGAGTTCCGGCTGCCCGACCCGGGCGAGGGCCTGGTCGAGGCCGACATCGTCACCTGGCACGTCGAGGTCGGCGACGAGGTCAAGATCAACGACATCGTCGTGGAGGTCGAGACCAGCAAGTCGCTGGTCGAGCTGCCGATCCCCTTCGAGGGCACGGTTTCTGCCCTGCTGGTGAGTGAGGGAGACACCGTCGACGTCGGCACCCCGATCATCGCGATCGAGGACGGGGAAGGCGCAGCGACCGCGCCCGCCGGGCCCGCCGAGGAAGATCTCGTGCCCAGCCTTCCGGAGTCCGAGCCGGACTCCACGGTCTCCGCCGATGACGTGCAGTCCGAGGGAGCACCGGACGGCCGGGTAGCGGTACTGGTCGGCTACGGCGCGCGGACCACGGAGGCCAAGCGCCGGCCCCGCAAGAGCGCACCGTCCGATCCCGTGCGCGAGGAGGCGCACGCCCAGGTGGCGGCCCACACCTTCGCCACGGACGTGCCGGTGTCGCGACGAGCCGACGTGCGCGAACCGCTGACACCGCACAGTGCCCAATCCTCAGGCGTACCGCTGCCGGCCCCCGGCGTCGTCGAGCGGCCCCGCTCGGTCGGCGGCGGTGCCGTGCTGGCCAAGCCGCCGGTCCGCAAGCTCGCCAAGGATCTCGGTGTCGAGCTGGACGCCGTTACGGGCAGTGGATCCGGCGGAGTGATCACCCGGGAGGACGTGGAGTGGACCGCTGCGCGCGCCGAGAAGGCGGCGTCCACGGGGCAGGAGGAGGGGAGCGAGACCGAGGGGCGCGCGGCCGTGGACGAGCGCCGGGCCGCCTCGACACCGTCGGCCGGGGACGTGCCGGAGACCCGGATCCCGATCAAGGGGGTTCGCAAGGCGACCGCCAAGGCGATGGTCGACTCGGCCTTCACCGCGCCGCACGTCAGCGAGTGGGTCACCTGCGACGTGTCCGCGACGATGGAGCTGGTCGAGCGACTGAAGGCGCGGCGCGAGTTCGCCGACGTCAAGATCACGCCGATGCTGATCATCGCGAAGGCGGTGTGTCTGGCACTGCAGCGGACGCCGGCGCTCAACTCGTCGTGGGACGCCGACGCCCAGGAGATCGTGATCAAGCACTCCGTCAACCTCGGGATAGCCGCGGCCACCCCGCGCGGACTCGTGGTGCCGAACGTCAAGGGCGCGCAGGCGCACGATCTGCGCGGCCTCGCCGATGCGCTGAATCAGCTCACCACCACGGCTCGCGCCGGCAAGACCCAACCGGGCGAGATGTCGGGCGGCACGTTCACGATCACCAACGTCGGCGTGTTCGGCGTCGACGGCGGGACGCCGATCCTGAATCCCGGTGAGGCCGGCATCCTCTGCGTCGGACAGATCGTCCGGCGGCCGTGGGTCGTCGGCTCCGGAACCGAGGAGAAGATCGTGCCCCGCTGGGTGACCACGATCGGGGTCTCGTTCGATCACCGGCTGGCCGACGGCGAGCAGGGATCCACGTTCTTGTCGGACGTGGCGAGCATCCTGAGCGACCCTGGGTTGGCGTTGTTGTTCTGACCCCGCTGACGTGTACGCGGGAAACGGTGCGGGTCTGACAACCTTTGTCGGGGCGTTGTCGCTGTCGCATGCGCCCAATTCCGGGAGAGGGCAGTCAGAGGGTGCCGCCGGCCAGGTCCTCGACCGAGACGCTTCGGCGTGACTCGACGAGCTCGGCGAGGGCGTCTCCGTCGTCCCAGACATTCACGTTGAGCGCGGCGGCGACATAGTCGTCGCGCAGCCAGAACGCGATGAACTCGCGCGCCGCCAGATCGCCCCTGATCACCAGCCGATCGGTGGCGGGGTCGGCCAGCCCGCGGTACTCACAACCCAGGTCGTACTGGTCGGAGAAGAAGAAGGGACGAAGTTCGTAGGGCTTGTCGGCACCGAGCAGGTTGGCCGCGACGTGCTTGCCCTGCTCCATCGCGTTCGCCCAGTGCTCGACCCGGACCCGTTCGTCGTAGTGCGGGTGGTCCTGGGCGGCGACGTCCCCCACGGCGTAGACGTCGGGGTCGGAGGTCCGCAGCGTGGCGTCGACGGCGATCCCTCCCGCGATCAGATCGAGTCCGGCCGCGTCGGCCAGTGCGAGGTTGGGGATCGCGCCGACGCCGACCACCACCGTCGAGGCAGGAACACTGCCCCCGCCGGCGAGTCGGACCTCGCTCACCGAACCGTCCCCACCGAAGCCGGTCACCCCCACACCCAGCCGGAGGTCCACTCCGTGCTCGGTGTGCAGCGCGGCGAACGCGCCGCCCACCTGATCACCCAGCACCCTCACCAGCGGCGCCGACAGCGGGTCCAAGGTGGTGACGTTCGCACCGTGCTTGCGGGCCGCCGCCGAGACCTCGCAGCCGATCCAGCCGGCGCCCACGATCACCACGTCGCTGCCGTCGGTGAACCGGGAGCGCAAGGCCAGCGAGTCGTCGATGGTTCGAAGGGTGAACACGCCGTCGAGATCGGCACCGGCCACATCCAGTCGGCGTGGCGCCGAGCCGGTGGCGATCACCAGCTTGTCGTACGGGTGGTCCTCACCTTGGGCCGACACGGTCTTGCGTTCGCGGTCGATCGCCGTGGCGGTGGTGCCGCTCAACAGGCTCACGGAGTCGGTCCAGAAGTCGGCCTCGCCTACCCAGTCGGGCTCCTCGGCATCACCGAGCAGGACTGCCTTGGACAGCGGTGGCCGTTCGTAGGGCCGATGCAACTCCTCACCGATCAGCGTCAGTTCGCCGTCGTACCCCTGTTCGCGCAGCGCAACCGCTGCGGATCCCCCGGCTAAGGAGGCACCGATTATCACGATTCTGGCTGGCGTCGTCATGACCCATGTCTACCCTGTCAGCGGCGTCGTCTCGAAAGTGGGCGCGTCTGACAGTTTCTGTCGGCGTGTCGCTGCCGGACGTGCACAGTTTCCAGTGGACCGGGCCCTCAGAAGGCGGACTCCGGGAGGTCCATCACCGTCAGGTCGGTGGCTTCGGCGATGGCTCGCTCGGCCGCGAGCTTGGGCAGCACCGTCCGGGCGAACCAGCGAGCCGAGGCGACCTTTCCCTCGTAGAAGCGCTGCTCGGACTCGCTGAGTTCGCTGTTGAGCCTGGCGAGTGCGACCTCAGCCCCGCGGAGGAGCAACCAGGCGCACACCACGTCACCGAACGCCATCAGTAGCCGGGTCGTGTTGAGACCGACCTGGTAGATGCCGCGCGGATCCCCCTCCGGGGCGCTGGCGGCCTGCAGGTGCTCGACCATCGTCTCCACGATCGCCCCGGCGTCGACCAGCCCCTGCTGGAGCAACTCCCGCTCCTCCTTGAGCTGACCGTTCCCCGCCTGCCGGCCGACGAACTGCATGATGTCGGCCGAGATCGCGCCGAGCGCCAGGCCCTTGTTCTTCACGATCTTGCGGAAGAACAGATCCTGGCCCTGGATCGCGGTGGTGCCCTCGTACAGGGTGTCGATCTTGGCGTCGCGAACGTACTGCTCGAGCGGGTAGTCATGGAGGAAGCCCGAGCCGCCGAACGTCTGGAGCGACTCGGTGCCGAGCAGCACCCACGACCGCTCGGAGCCGTATCCCTTCACGATCGGGAGCAGCAGGTCGTTCAGCATCTCGGCTGCGGCGTCGCGCTCGCCCGCGGCGCGTGCCAGTGCGACGCGGTCCTGGACGCTCGCGGTGTAGAGCACGAGAGCGCGCATGCCCTCGACGAAGGACTTCTGGGTCATCAGCGACCGGCGTACGTCGGGGTGGTGGGTGATCGTCACCCGAGGTGCGGTCTTGTCCGAGGCCTGGGTCAGGTCGGCGCCCTGGATGCGCGTCTTGGCGTACTCCAAAGCGTTGAGGTAGCCGGTCGACAACGTCGCGATCGCCTTGGTGCCGACCATCATCCGGGCATGCTCTATGACCTGGAACATCTGGGCGATGCCGTCGTGCACTTCGCCGAGCAGCCAGCCCTTGGCCGGCACGCCGTCGCCGAAGGTCAACTCGCAGGTGCTGGATGCCTTGATCCCCATCTTGTGCTCGAGTCCGGTCGCGTAAACACCATTGCGCTCACCGGTCAGTTCGCCCGTCTCCAGGTCGAAATCGTGCTTGGGGACCACGAACAGCGACAGGCCCTTCGTGCCCGGGCCGCCGACGCCCTCGACGCCGACCGGTCGGGCCAGCACGAGATGGATGATGTTCTCCGTCATGTCCTGGTCACCGGAGGTGATGAACCGCTTGACGCCCTCGATGTGCCACGAGCCGTCCGGTTGCGGAAGAGCCTTGGTCAGCCCGGCGCCGACGTCGGAGCCCGCGTCGGGTTCGGTGAGCACCATGGTCGCTCCCCACTGCCGCTCGACCATGTGTTGGGCGATCAAGCGGTCGCGGGCGACCCCGTTGTGCCACAGCACGGTCGCGAACTTCGGACCGGCGCTGTAGATGTAGAGAGCCGGGTTCGCGCCCAGGGTGAGTTCGTTCATCGCCCACTGCAGCGACGGCGGGGTGGGCTGACCGCCGAGTTCCGCCGGCAGTTCCAGGGCGTAGAACCCGGCGTCCAGGTACGTCTGGAAGCTCTTGGCGAACGCCTCCGGAATGTGGACCGCGTGGTTCTTCGGGTCGAAGGTCGGCGGCTCGGTGTCGCCCGAGGCGAAGGAGTCGGCCAGCTTGGTGCTCGCCAGGTGCTCGACCTCGGTCAGCACGGCGACGGCGGTGTCGTGGTCGAGGTCTTCGTACGGTGCGTGCCCGAGCACGTCGTCGCGGCCCAGCACCTCGAACAGGTTGAAGAAGATGTCGCGCAGGTTCGACTTGTAGTGACCCATGATTTCCCTCTTCGGCGTGTCCGGAGCAGCCCAGCAACTAAGTTACTGGCCAGTAACTTCCAGTATGCTACTCGCCGGTAACTTGGACAAGCAGGTATGCCGGACCGTGATCTTCGGACGGGCCACGCTCGGTGACGAGGGTCGGTCTTGCGACACGTCACAGTTGGCATCGCCGAAGGTCTTGTCATGATCATCTGCTGGCTCCATAATCCCCAGTGGGGTGGCTATTCCCAGGCCGCCGAGCGAGGAGCGATCGCATGACTCAGCTCAGTCCGAACTGGTTCGACTACGGGGTCCTGATCATCTACTTCGGCCTGGTGGTCACCATCGGGGTCCTGGCCCGCAGGGCCATCGCCAACAGCGAGGACTTCCTGCTGTCGGGTCGATCACTGCCGGCCTGGGTGACCGGTCTGGCCTTCATCTCGGCCAACCTCGGGGCGATCGAGATCTTGGGCATGGCGGCCAACGGCGCCGAGTACGGCATCTCGACGGTCCACTTCTACTGGATCGGCGCCGTACCGGCCATGGTCTTCCTCGGCCTGGTGATGATGCCGTTCTACTACGGCTCGCGGGTCCGCAGCGTTCCCGAGTACCTGCGTCGCCGGTTCAACCGGCCCACCCACCTGTGGAACGCACTGAGCTTCGCGGCGGCCAGCGTGCTCACCGCCGGCGTCAACCTCTACGCACTGTCGCTGGTCATCCAGGCACTGCTCGGCTGGCCCCAGTGGGTGTCGATCGTCGTGTCCGCGCTGCTCGTCTTGTGCTACATCCTCCTCGGCGGACTGTCCGGCGCGATCTACAACGAGGTCCTGCAGTTCTTCGTGATCATTGCCGGCCTGATCCCGCTGGTGATCATCGGCATGAAGTCCGTGGGCGGTTACGAAGGTCTCATGGCGAAGGTGGCGGCAAAGCCGGGGAACGAGGGATTCTTCTCCGCCTGGGGTGGTACCCAGGTCGGCGCTTGGACCAACCCCCTGGGTGACTGGATCGGCATCGTGATGGGCCTCGGGTTCGTGCTGTCCTTCGGATACTGGACGACGAACTTCACGGAGGTGCAGCGGGCCCTGTCGGCCAAGAACTTGTCGGCCGCTGAACGGACTCCGCTGATCGGGGCCTTCCCCAAGATCTTCATCCCGTTCCTGACCATCCTCCCCGGCCTGATCGCGGTCGCCATCTTCCAGGACTTCGGCAAGAAAGGTTCGGGGACGACCTACAACGACGCCATTCCCGCGCTGATGAACCACTTCCTGCCGAACGGGACGCTCGGCATTGCGCTCGCCGGCCTGCTGGCGGCGTTCATGGCCGGCATGGCGGCAAACGTCAGTTCGTTCAACACGGTCTTCACCTACGACATCTGGCAGACGTACGTGAAGAAGAACCGGTCCGACAATTACTACCTGAACGTCGGCCGCACCGTCACGGTCATCGGCATCCTCGCCGGGATCGGGACGGCATTCATCGCGGGGCAGTTCAGCAACATCATGAACTACATCCAGACCCTGTTCTCCCTCTTCAATGCGCCGGTGTTCGCCACCTTCATCATCGGCATGTTCTGGAAGCGGATGTCGCCCTGGGCGGGCTTCTTCGGCCTGGTCTCCGGCTTCTTCGCGGCGCTCACCTTCCAGTACATTTTCGGGCCGAAGATTGAGTACTTCTACGCCGGTCAGAGCTTCGACAACCCGATCAATGCCCAGATGCTGAACTTCTACGGCGCCATTGCGGCCTTCGTGGTCGACGCGATCGTCACGGTCGTCGTCACGTTGTTCACCCCGGCCAAGCCGGTCCACGAGCTGGCCGGACTGGTCTGGGGTGTGCCGGACCCGAACGCCGGCGACCCGCACGAGGGCTACGTCCGCAAGTGGTACGAGTCACCCAAGTTCCTCGGCTTCACCGCCTTGGGCATCGTCCTCGTGCTGTCGATCATCTTCGACTGAGCCGGAGGAGAGAGAAATGGAACACGAACCCACATCCGACGAACTCGCCCCGAAGGACGCTGCGAAGTCGGCCGCCGCCAAGCTCTTCGACCTGCGGATCATGATCGGCGGGCTGTTCACCCTATACGGAGTGGCGCTGACCATCTACAGCTTCTTCACCACCCCCGCCGAGATCGAGAAGGCGGCGGGGGTCAACATCAACCTGTGGCTGGGGCTCGGCATGCTGATCCTGGGCCTGCTCTTCCTGCTCTGGGCGAGATTGTCCCCGGTGGTGCACGAGGCTGACCCGGAAGGTGCTGCGGACCGGCCGCCGATGCACTGAGCCTGTACGCGCGACGGATGTGAGCCGGTGCATGTGCTTGAGCTTGTCGAACGGTGTGGGATTGCCGGTGTATGTGCCCTGAGCTTGTCGAAGGGCATGGGACTGCTGGTGTTTGTGCCCTGAGCTTGTCGAAGGATGTGGGACTGCTGGTGTTTGTGCCCTGAGCTTGTCGAAGGATGTGGGACTGCTGGTATTTGTGCCCTGAGCTTGTCGAAGGATGTGGGATTTGCGCTTCGACAGGCTCAGCGCGCGTTGCTGGTGTATGTGCCCTGAGCTTGTCGAAGGGTGTGCGATTTGCGCTTCGACAGGCTCAGCGCGCGTTGCCGGTGGATGTGCCCTGAGCTTGTCGAAGGGTGTGCGACTGGCGCTTCGACAGGCTCGGCGCGCGTTCCGACTGGCGCTTCGACAGGCTCAGCGCGCGTCGCTGGTGGATGTGCCCTGAGCTTGTCGAAGGGTGTGGGATTGGCGCTTCGACAGGCTCAGCGCGCGTTGCGACTGGCGCTTCGACGGGCTCAGCGCGCGTCGCTGGTGGATGTGCCCTGAGCTTGTCGAAGGGCGTAGGACTGGCGCCTCGCGTTGTGAGGTCGAATTCCTTCGGCCGGGAGGGTGAAACTCTCGGCTCGGCGGTGCACTCTGGTAGGACGAGATCCCCGGTGTCGAGAGGGAGCTGGTGGAAGACGACTATCCAGGCGGGCAGCGCAGGCTGACAGTCGACGACGCGATGGCTCACGTCGCCGATCGAGGTTTCTCCTCGGCACCGATCGGCCCGACCGGTCTGGAGCTCGAGGGGCATCTCGTCGATCGACGAGATCTCCTGCGCCGGGTGCCGTGGGCTGAGATCGCCGGCCTGGTCGGTGGGATCTCGCGGTTGCCGTGCGGCAGCAAGATCAGTGTCGAGCCAAGGGTGGTCAACTCGAGCTGTCCACCGAACTCGCGCCCGATCTGAGTCATGCCGTCGCCGCTCTGCGCAAGGACGAGGAGGCGCTCCATCTGCGGCTGCGCGACGAGGGATTCGGTTTGGCGTTCGTCGGGCTGGATCCGCTGCGTCCGGGTCAGCTGGTGAACCCCGCGGCCCGCTATTCGGCGATGGCTCGCTACTTCGACCGGACTGGCTGCGGTGCATGCGGACGCATGATCATGACCGGCTCGGCCGGGTTGCAGCTCAATCTGGAAGCCGGCCCGTCCACGGGCTGGATCCGCCGGCTGGCCAGGCTCGATCGGATGGGCCCGGTCCTGGGCGCGATGTCGGCGTGTTCGCCGATGTCAGCCGGGTACAGCTCGGGCTGGGCGTCCATGCGGCAGCAGGGCTGGTCGGCCATCGATCCCGCTCGTACGGTTCCGGTCGGGTTCGGCTCCGATCCGGCCGGCGCCTGGGCAGACTATGTGCTGACCGCGCCGGTGATGCTGATCCGCTCCGAACCGGCGGACGGCACGACCCCGACGAAACACGCCTCGGGTGGCATCGAGGATCCGCCACCGGGCTTGAGCTTCGCCGATTGGATTCGGACGCCCGACACGGTAGGTAGGCCGCCTACCGTTGCCGACCTGGACTACCACCTGACCACGCTCTTCCCTCCGATCCGTCCGCGCGGCTACCTGGAGCTCCGGTTCCTGGACGCGGTGCCGATGAGTCTGTGGCCGGGGCTCGCGGCCCTTGTCGGCACCCTGATCGATCACCAGGAGGCCTCGGATCGGGCCGCCGAGTTGATCGAGCCACTGAAGCTCTCCTGGCACCGTGCGGCCGAGTTGGGCCTAGGCGACCCGGAGCTGCGTCGAGTCGCGGCGGCCTGCGCCGACATCGCGGTCGACCACTGTCCGGCCGACCTTCGCCGCGACGCCGTGGCCTATGCCGGATTGCTCGCCGTCGGTCGCACGCCTGGCGACCTTCTGCGTACTGCTGCGGGCGGGGACGGTAGACGATTCCTCGAGGTGTCCCTCGATGACTGGAGCGCCAAAGCACCTGGGGGACGCTGACCGAGCTCCGCGCTTCGCCTCCGAAGACCCGCCCACTCGGGTCGGCGGCAGGCGAGCGGTAGCGTCGCCATCATGACCGATGCCGCAGCCGCACGCGCCCTGTTGCAAGATCTGTTCGACCGGATCCGCGAACTGGTCGTCGACCTCACCGACGACCTCGGCGAGGACGCCGGCAGCTGGCGGCCGGATCCGGAGGCCAACTCGATCGCCTGGCTGCTCTGGCACTCCGCGCGCGTCCAGGACGATCACATCGCCGACCTCGCCGGCTCCGAGCAGTGCTGGCCGGCCTGGCGGGATCGGTTCGCCCTGCCGCTCGACGAGTGGGCGACCGGCTACGGGCACGGGGCTGGGGAAGTGGATCAGGTCCGCGTGTCGGGTGAGCTGCTGGCCGGCTATCACGGCGATGTCGATCAGTTGACCAGGCGCTACCTCCAGACCGTCGACGCAGACGAGCTCGAGCGGATCGTCGACACCCGGTGGGATCCGCCGACCACCGCGTCGGCTCGGTTGGTCAGTGTCGTCGGCGACCTGCAGCAACATCTCGGTCAGGCCGCGTACGTGCGCGGGATGCTGCAACGTCGAGGACAGGCCTGGCGCACGCCTGGCGCGGCGGATCGCTGAGGAGGCGGACGACCGATGACCGCTGACGATGTGATCAGCCACCGCTTCTACGGCGACCTGGCGAGCTGGTGGCCACTGGTGTCCGCCCCTGCCGAGTACGCCGAGGAGGCCGCGTTCGCCGCCTCGCTGCTCGACACCGCCGACGGCCCGACCCGGACCGTGCTCGAACTGGGCAGCGGCGGGGGCAACAACGCGTTCCATCTGAAGGCCCGCTATGCGATGACTCTGGTCGACATCTCCGAGGCGATGCTGTCGGTCTCTCGCGGGCTCAACCCCGAGTGCGAGCACCTATGCGGCGATATGCGCACCCTGAGGCTGGATCGGAGGTTCGACGCGGTGTTCGTCCACGACGCGATCGAGTACATGACCACGCAGCAGGACCTGCGCAAGGCGGTCGAGACGGCGTACGTCCATTGTCGCCCCGGTGGCGTCGCCGTCCTCGTGCCGGACGACATCGCCGAGAACTTCGAGCCGGAGACCGTGCACGGCGGTACGGACGCTCGCGACGGCCGCGCTGTGCGCTACCTGTCGTGGTCGTTCGATCCTGACCCGGACGACACCACGAGCAGGACCGACTACGCGTTCTTGCTGCGCGAGATCGATGGAACCGTCTCGATCGCCCACGACACCCACGTCCTCGGGCTCTTCCCGCGTGAGACCTGGCTGCGGGTGCTCGCCGACGCCGGTTTCACGTCTCGGGTCGTCGCCGAGGTAACCAACGAGGACCGGCTCCCGCGCGAGTTCTTCGTCGGCTACCGTCCGAACTGACGCTCTCTACGGAAAGTGGGCGCAAGTCGCAACGACACGCCGATGGGATTTGCCACAGCTGCACAGTTTCCGGGGACGGGCGGCGACCGTTCGGAGCCTATGGTGTGTCGCCGGACCACAATTGACCCTGCTCCGGCGTTGTCCTGACCGCGAGATAGATCCGATCGCCCATCGCGGTGGCGTCGGCGAGGTCGCCGCGCGGCCCGGCGTAGGTGGCCCAGTGTCGGTCTACGCCGACAACCACGCCGACCCGTCCGCCCGAGGTATACGCCAGCATCGGGACCGGCGAGGCGGCGATCGCTCGCGGCGGCGGTCCGTCGAGCTCGATGGAGACGCTGGGCAGGTCCGCGACCCGCTGCGCCTTCCCGCTCTGCAGTGTCCACGCGGCCAACCGGCCGTCGACATGGCCGGCGATCAGGCACACGTCGCCGGCACAGCTCGCCGCCAGCGCCTCACTGCGAGCGCCGGGATCGGGCAGGCGGACCAGCCGCCAGTCGCGGTCGGAACGTGACACCCACACCGCGGCACTCTGCCTCACCCCGCCGGACAACTCGAGCACCGACCCGGAGATGACCATGCCCGTCCCGGTCGACGTCACGGAACGTCCCGAGCCTTGCAACGTGGACGTGTTGGCCAGTGGCGTGCCCGCGCTGTTCAGCCGGACCCAGCGCCCGTCGCGCTGGCGCCAGATCGCGATGTCCAGCGCCGACCGGCCTTGCCAGCTCCCGACGATGCGAGGGCCGTACGGTGTGCTGGCGACACCGGTGAGCGCGCCCGCCTCCTCGCCGCCGAAGGTCCAGAAGACCTGCGGTCGTTCGGTGACCCGTGTCGCTGTCCCGTTCCACGTCGTCCATCGAGGGTTGGCGTGGGCGCCCCCGTTCGCCCTGCCGAGGGCCGTGATCGTGTCACCGTCGACGGCGACCGAGAACAGGTCGGCGACCTTGGCGTACGGACCGGTCGGCTTCAGCGGGATCGGGTCGGTGCGATCCTTCACGATCGTGGCCAGGGCGGGACGGCGGGTCGATTCCCGGCCGACGTGCCCGGCGACGTAGAGGGCCTCGCCGAAGGCGAGGAGCGTGCTCGGCTGCAGGTCAGCGGGCAGCGACTCCGAACGCAACCCGTGCAACAGTGGAACCGCCGCCGACGACGACGGCGGCGGCGGCGGTGGGGCGGGTGCAGAGGGAAGCGCCGAGCAGGCCGCGAGCAACAACAGGGCGGCAGCGGCGAACGCTGCACGCCCTGCTGTTGCTCTCCGCACGTCTTGCGAGTCTAGGCTCGCGGGTTGCAGGTTATGGCTTGACCGTCGCCTGCTTGTACGCCTTGCCGTGGGTGATCTTGACGATCGTGCCGGGTGCGGGCGGGTCTTCGTTGCCCATCGTCGCTGCCCAGAGTTGGCCGCTCTTGCTGGTCTCCACGGCCACGACACCCGGCAGGGTCAGGTAGGTCGACTTCTTACCCCACTTGACGACCGAGATCTTGCCGCCGAAGAACTCGGCCACGTAGATCTCACCGTGCCTGCCGATGGCCAGATTGGTGGCGCCGGCGAAGCCGCTGGCAATCACCCAGGCGTTGCCGGAGTACGGATTCACCTTCCACAGCTTGCCCCGGGCCCCTGCGCGCGGATCCTCCGGTCCGCCTGGCAGCGTCGTGACGTACAGGTAGCCGTCCCGACCCACCTCGACGTCGGTCGGCACGGGCTCGAAGTCGAAGGTGACGCCGACCGTGCAACCCGGCAGGTCGAGCGCCGTGGCCATCTGCTTGGTGATCTTCGTCGGTTGCGCCGGCAGCACGGCCAGCGTCCGGATGTTGCCCCGACTGTCGATCTTCCACAGCGTGTTGGCACCGGCATCGGCGACGACCCACTTGTCACCGAAGGAAGCCACCGAGTACGAGTGCGAGTCGACCTGGCCCCGATAGCGCGGACCCAGCGCCTTGGTGACGCAGGCATCGCTGGACCGAGGTCCGTAGCTGTTGATCTTGTCCGGGTTGTTCTTGACCTCGTAGGCATGGGTGTCGGCGTAGACCCGTTTGCCACGAGGGCCCCAGATGTTCAGCCCGCTGGCGCTGTTCTCGAAGGTGGCCTGGTCGGTCACTGTCGTGGTGAAGGCGAGGAACCGGCCGTTCCTGGATGTGGCGATCCCGGACGCTCCCGGCTGGTCGGCCGCAAGCGTCTTGATCGTCCCGTCGTGCTTCAGCTTCCCGACCAGGTTCAGGCCCCCGTCGGCGACGAGAACCTTGCCATGGTTCAGATCCAGGTTGAACGGCGCTGCCAACGCTGCGGACTTGACCACCGGGGTGGGCGTCGGTCTGGGGTGGGCCGACGCGAGGGTCGGCGTGACGAGCAGCAAGCCGGTGGCTGCTGCGACGGCGGTGGCGAGCACCTTGGATGTGTGCATGAGACTCCCCCTACATGATCCGGGCATGACGGACCGGATCAAGGTCGATGGTGACAAGACGTGAACTCGGTCCTCCCGTACCGGCCACGCCCGTCCAGGTGTGAGATGGGCCACTCGGGCTCGCCGATCATCATGGCCCCGCCGCCCCAGCCGCGTCAACGGTTTCGACCGTTCCTCCTCGACGCCGTCCGGTCCAGGACGGGATGCCGCCTCGACCGCTTCCAGCACGACCGTTCACCGGAAACCGGTCGGCCTGCGGGACACGTCGTTGACGCTGGCCGGCTCCGGGTGATGTCAGTCTCGGCTGTATTCGAGCAGTACGACGCCGACGTCGAACGTCCTCGTAGATTCGAGTCGCCATAGCTGCGGCTCGAACAGACCGTTGAACAGTGCCCTCCCGGCACCAACGGTGACCGGGTTCAGCTCGAGGACGAGCCGGTCGATCTCCGGGGCGAGGCTGGCCGCGAGGCGGCCACCACCACACAGCCAACCAGAACCAGACTTGCTGGATGACCCGTCCCTGCTCAACCTCCGTCGGTCTCATCAATCGAGACGTTCGATCCCCCGGCTAGACACGCTGCGGTTCGGCAGACATCATCAGACAGACAGACAGACAGACAGACTGTCAGACAGTCCAACAGCAACCAATGGAGGTTGACGATGCGTCTCACCAGAGCGGCAGTGGCAGGATTCCTGCTGATCGGACTGGCGGCCTGCGGGCTGAACAGCTCACCCAGCACAGACGCGCCGGCGACCGAGTCCTCGGCGTCATCGCAGACCGAGGACGCGGCGCTGGCCGCGATGTTGCCGACCGACATCAAGCAGGCCGGTGTCATCAAGATGGCGACCGACCCCGGATACCCCCCGTTCGAGTCGATGGCGAAGGACGGCAAGACGATCGTGGGACTGGATCCGGATCTGGCGCATGCCGTGGGAGACCTGCTCGGGGTCAAGATCGAGTTCGTCCCGACCTCTTTCGACGCGGTCATTCCCTCCCTGGCGGCCAAGAAGGTCGACATGGCGATGTCGTCGATCGGTGACACCAAGGAGCGGGAGAAGACCGTCGACTTCGCCACCTACTACTGGAACGGCACGCTCGTCCTGGTCAAGAAGGGCAACCCGAAGAATCTCAAGGCGGACATGGCTTGTGGCGCCAAGGTGGGGGTCATCCGTGGCTCCCTGCAGCAGACCGCGTTCCTGCCCGAGCAGACCGCCGTGTGCAAGAGCGCCGGCAAGCAGCCTCCGGAGGCCAGCGCGTACCAGAACGGACCGCAGGCACAGCTGGCGTTGGAGAGCAACCGGATCGACGGTGTGATGGAGGATGCCCCGCCGATCCTGGATGTCACTCAGAAGAATCCGGCCAAGTTCGAGGCCGTCGGACCGCTGGTCAAGAACCCGAATCCGGGCGGGGTGGCCTTTCCCAAGGGCAGCGAACTGGTGAAGCCTGTCAACGCCGCGATCAACAAACTGATCGAGAACGGCACGTACGCCACCATCTTGAAGAAGTGGAACCTCGAAGCGATCAAGGTCGACACGTCCGAGATCAACGGTGCTCAGTCGTGACGGCCACGCATCCGATCGTGGAGTCCCGCACGACCGAGCCGGCCCCCCCGCAGAAGGTCGTCAAGCTGCGACATCCCGGTCGCTGGGTCTTCTCCGTCGTCATCGCGGTACTGGCCGCGTTGCTGATCAGAAGCCTGCTGACCAACCCGAACTTCGGGTGGGACGTCGTCGGGGAGTACCTGTTCTCTCCACGGATCTTGGACGGTCTGGTCAAGACGCTGCAACTCACCGTGATCGCGATGGCACTGGGCATCGTGCTCGGGGTCCTGCTCGCGATCATGCGGTTGTCGACCAACCCCGTGCTCTCGGCGATCAGCGGTCTGTACATCTGGTTCTTCCGGGGTACTCCGATCTTCGTCCAGCTACTCTTCTGGGGATACATCTCCGCGCTCTATCCACTGATCATTCTGGACGTACCTTGGGGTCCGACCCTCGTGTTCGCCGACACCAACGTCTTGATCACCCCTGTCGTGGCAGCGATCTTGGGCCTCGGGCTGAACGAGGGCGCGTACATGGCCGAAATCGTCCGCGCTGGGATCAGTTCGGTCGACAAGGGTCAGACGGAGGCGGCGAAGGCGCTCGGCATGCCCGGCCCACGCATCATGCGACGAATCGTCCTGCCGCAGGCGATGCGCGTGATCATCCCGCCGACGGCCAACAACACGATCTCGATGTTGAAGACCACGTCCCTGGTGAGCGTTCTGGCCTTCCCCGAGCTGCTCTATGCCTCTCAGCTGATCTACTCCGACAACTTCCAGACGATTCCGCTGCTGCTGACCGCCTCGATCTGGTACCTGCTGGTCACCTCAATCCTCACCATCGGTCAGTACTACATCGAAAGGCACTTCAGCCGGAGCGACCGGGACAGCGGGCCTGGTTTCTGGCGCAGACTCATCGACCTGCAGAAGAGGAAAGGAGCGACGTCATGACCGTCGGTCACACGGCCAGAGTCCTGAGTGACTCCAACGGCACACCATCGAAGGCGACCCCCATGGTCCGGGCCATCGACGTCCACAAGTCCTTCGGCCTGGTCGAAGTGCTCAAAGGCATCGACATGACGGTCCAGCGCGGCGAGGTGGTCGCCCTGCTCGGACCGTCGGGCTCTGGCAAGTCCACCTTCCTGCGGCTGATCAATCACCTGGAGACCATCAGTTCTGGCCACCTCGAAGTCGACGGCGCTCTCGTCGGCTATCAGGAGCGGCGCGGGAAGCTGTACGAGCTACCTCCATCCCGCATCGCCTCGATGCGCTCCGAGGTCGGCATGGTCTTCCAGCGGTTCAACCTCTTTCCGCACATGACCGTGCTCCAGAATGTGATGGAGGCGCCGGTCGGCGTGCGTGGCGAGAGCAAGGCCGTCGTCGGTGAGCGCGCAAGGAAGCTGTTGGACCGGGTCGGTCTCGGCGATCGTGCCGAGGCTTATCCCGGTCAGCTCTCCGGAGGGCAGCAGCAGCGGGTCGCGATCGCGCGTGCGCTGGCGATGGAGCCCAAGCTGATGCTGTTCGACGAACCGACCTCGGCGCTGGACCCCGAGCTCGTTGGCGAGGTGCTCGACGTGATGCGGGACCTGGCCGGGAGCGGGATGACCATGGTGGTGGTCACCCACGAGATGGGTTTCGCCCGCGAGGTCGCGGACTCCGTGGTGTTCATCGACGAAGGTGTCGTGGTGGAGGCCGGCGACCCACAACAGGTGCTCGTGGATCCACAGCATGACCGGACAAAGAACTTCTTGAGCAAGGTGCTTTGACATGGCACAGGGGACACTCCCGGAGCCGTACGAACGAGCGGAGACGACGAGACAGGAGATGGCGCGATGCGGATAGCAGTGATCGGTGCCGGGATGATCGGCACCTCTATCGCGGTAGAACTGGCCGCCCGAGGAGCCGAAGTCCACCTGATCGATCAATCGGAGCCCGGGTCGGGCTCCTCGGCTGCTTCGTATGCCTGGGTGAATTCCAACAACAAGACCCCCGACAGCTATTACCGGCTCAATCTGGCCGGCGTGCAGGCCCACCGCCACCTCGCCGACGCCGGCGTCGACTGGATCCGGTTCACCGGACACGTCGAGTTCGCGACGGAGCCGGACCATCGCAGCGAACTCCGGCGTCGAGTCGAGCGGCTCATCCGCGTCGGCTATCCGGTCGAACTGATCAGCCGCGAACGGGCCCGGGAACTCGTCCCCGACCTGATCGTGCCGCAGAACTGCGACACGATCGCCTTCTACCCCGACGAAGCCCACCTGATGCCGGATCGCTACATCGCAGGACGTCTGGGCGAGGGCGAGCGCTCCGGCGTCCGGCTCCGCACCGGGACACCGGTGATCTCGCTCGATTCCGGCGGAGCGGAAGTACGGGTCGGTCTGGGCGACGGCGACGAGCTGAGTGTCGACCGGGTGATCAGCGCGACCGGACGCTGGACCAACGACCTCACCCGGTTGGCCGATCTCCCCGATCTGATGTTGGAGAACGCCGGACCCGGCGATGCGACCGTGGGCTACCTGGCCCGCACCGCACAAGGCACCTTCGCCGTGGACAGGCTGGTCACGAGTCCCCGGCTCAACGTCCGGCCCAACGGTGACGGGCGGCTGCTGCTCCAGGCCCTGGACCTCGACGCCACAGCCGATCCAACGGCCGTGCCGTCTCCGGACTCGGCGCTCGGGCGGGAGTTCGCGTCCCGGCTCGCCGCTCTGCTGAGCGACGCGGGCGACACCCAGGTGACCGACCTGCTGGTCGGGTATCGGGCGATGCCGCGCGACACCCGGAGCATCATCGGAGCGCTGCCGTCCTGTCCGTGGCTGTACCTCGTGGCCACCCATAGTGGTGTTACCCTCGCGCCGCTGCTCGGTTCCGGCGTGGCGAGGGAGATCTTCGGCCAGAGCGAACCGCTGTTCGCGGACTTCCGGCCCGACCGGTTGCTCGAACCCGTCACGGTGGGCGCCGTGGCTGCACCGCGAAGGCCCGGTGAGCAATGAACGGCGGGCAAGAGCTGCGGGGTCCACCCACGTCCAGCACGAGGAGGGTCAATGATCAAGGTCAGCCGACAGACCGCGGCGTCGTTGAGTGAGGACGCGGTGCGACAACAGATCCTGAGCGGTGAGCTCGGGCCGGGGACGAAGGTGACCGAGGAGGCACTGGCCCGAGATCTGAGTGTTTCCCGGGCAACCGTGCGCCAGGCGTTGAACACCCTGACGCTCGAGGGTCTGCTCACCAGACACCCCCGGACGCGCGTGTTGGAGGTCACCAGGATCAGTGCGGCCGATGTGGTCGACATCTACCGTGCGCGTCGGGTGCTGGAGCTCGCCGGTGTGGAGGCATCCGCAACGGCAGACGACGACAGCCGGCAACTGCTCCGCCGCCACGTCGAGGCGATGGCAGTGGCGGCGCACGACGGCGACATTCTCGGTTTCGTGCTGGCGGACACGCAGTGTCACTCACAGACGGTGGCCTTCTCCGGTTCGCAAGTCCTGGTCGACACTCATCGCCAGATCATGACCCGACTCCGGCTGGCGATGACCCGAGCCGAGAGTGCCGAACCCAACTTGGCCGCTGAACTGCAGACCCATCAAGACTTCTGCCAACTGATCCTCGACGGTGACGTCGAGGGTGCCAGGGCCAACCTCACGTGTCGTCTCGACCGGGCCGAGCAGGATCTGCTGGCCCACGCCGACGCTGCGACGATCGAGACCGCATCGGATCACGGCTCGACGCCACCCCCCTGACGCCGGTGGACGCTGCGGGCCGTGAAAGTCAGAGCAGCCTGGTCCGATCGGTCCGATGTCGGGATCGGCGATGTTGCGGCGTAAGGTGTCGATGGTCTCTGGACCGCTGTAGAGCGTCGCGAAGGCCGTTCGCCAGAAGGAGACCGATGAAGTTCGCGCGCGTGATGACCACGCTCGGCGTCAAGCCGGTCGTCGTCTCGGGCGACGGCGCCCACGACCCGATCTTGGGGCCGGTCACCGGAGGCGCCTCGGGCATCGGCGCAGCGGTCGTCGAGGAGCTGACTCGATCCGGTGCCGACGTGGCCGTCCTGGACCTGCGCACGGAGAACGTACGTCCCGCCGCTGCTGGCCGTCGACGGCGGCCTGCAGGCTCTGCGGCCGAGGCCCCAGAACCCATGACGCACGACTTGTCAGAGTCTCAACTGGCCATAGCGCGTTGAGGTTCTGAGGTCTCGATCCACCTGAGGGGGAAAGATGGAGATTGCGCTGCACACGGTGCTGAAGCCGGGCGAGGAGGGAGCCTACGACGCGGTGCACGTGGCCATCCCAGATCCTGTCGCGCGGACGCTGCGAGCCGCGGGCGTACGCGACTGGCGGATCTGGCGCGACGGTCGCCATGTCTTCCACCTCGTCGAGGTCGAGGTCGAGGACTATGCGCGCCTGCGGGCGGCGCTGCGCGACGACCCCGACAGCATCGCGTGGCAGAACACGCTCGGTCCCTTGTTGGACCAGCCTGATCCCTGTCCAGGCGTTGACTCCGGGCTGGCGTTGCTCTGGACCCTGTCGCACCAGCTCGGCGACACCCACGGACGTCCGTAGGAATCGGGCTGCTACCCGCCGTCCCGCGAGGTGGACTAGCGTGCCGGAGAAGGACGAGAACCGAGCTCGGGGAGGAAACGCGGGTGGACGACATCGCACGTGACGATGCCACGGTTGCCGACCGGTCGGCGTTCGAGGAGGAGTCGCCCGCCGAGATCACCGGGGAGATCAGCTTCGACGAGATGTTGTATCCCGCCCGACCGAAACGACTACGTCCCCGGGCCCGGCTTCGCGGCCTGTTCCCGCGCCGCGCCCGACCGGAGCGGAAGGGGCCGCCGAACGGTGAGAACCCACAGTACGTCGAGTGGTTGATCGAGAGGTCGATGCTGGCCGATGCCGGTTCGATCGCCACCCAGTTCTCCGGCCGGGGCAGCATGTGGCAGAACCCGTTCGCCCATCCGGATCCGCGTGCCGCGATCGAGAAGGCATCGGTGTGGTTCACCGCCTATCCCATTTCCATGATCACCAAGTCGGGTGCTTCCTTCCTCGGCACGCTGGGCGATCCGGACCTGTGGCAGGCGTTCGAACGGATCGGCGTGGAAGCGATCCACACCGGCCCGGTGAAGGTCTCGGGCGGACTGTCCGGCTGGGACTCCACACCCAGCGTGGACGGCCACTTCGACCGGATCAGCACCCACATCGACGAGGCCTTCGGCACCGAGGACGAGTTCCGCACGCTGTGCGAGGTGGCCGCGACGTACGGCGGAACGGTGATCGACGACATCGTCCCCGGGCACACGGGCAAGGGCGCGGACTTCCGGCTGGCCGAGATGAAGTACAGCGACTTTGCCGGGATCTACCACATGGTGGAGATCGACCCGGAGGACTGGCACCTGCTGCCCCGGGTGGGTCGGGGCCGCGACTCCGCCAACTGCGACGCGGAGACCGAGGACCGGCTCGAGAAGGCCGGATACATCATCGGCAAGCTGCAGCGGGTCATCTTCTACGAGGAGGGGGTGAAAGAGACCAATTGGAGCGCGACCGCGCCGGTCGTCGGCCCGGACGGGGTCGAACGGCGCTGGGTCTACCTGCACTACTTCAAGGAGGGCCAGCCCTCGATCAACTGGCTGGACCCGACGTTCGCCGGAATGCGGCTGGTGATCGGGGACGCGCTGCACTCCCTCGGTGATCTCGGCACCGGTGGTCTGCGGCTGGATGCCAACGGCTTCCTCGGGGTCGAGAAGACCGTCGAAGGCGCTCCGGCCTGGTCGGAGGGTCATCCGTTGTCGGAGGCGGCGAACCAGTTCATCGCCAGCATGGTGCGCAAGGTCGGCGGCTTCACGTTCCAGGAGCTCAACCTCACGATCAACGACATCTTGCAGGGCTCGGTCCGTGGTGCCGATCTTTCCTACGACTTCGTCAACCGGCCCGCCTACCATCACGCCATGGCCACCGGGGACACCGAGTTCCTCCGGCTCACGCTCAACCTCGCCGCCGATCTCGGCGTCGAGCCGGTCTCGTTGGTGCACGCCCTGCAGAACCACGACGAGATGACGTACGAGCTCGTCCACTTCGCCACGCTGCATTCGGGAGACATGTTCGGCTTCCGTGGTGGCGAGATCAGCGGGGGTGAGCTGGCGGTCCGGATCCGCCAGGATCTGCTGGACCACCTCACCGGCGAGGCGGGTCCGTACAACGCGACCTTCACCCAGAACGGGATCGCGTCCACGACGGCCACCATCATCGCCGCCTCGCTGGGCTTCACCGATCTGAGTGTTCTCACCCCCGACCGGGTGGAGCAGATCAAGAATGCCCATCTGCTGCTCGCCATGTTCAACGCCCTGCAGCCGGGCGTGTTCGCGCTGTCCGGCTGGGACCTGGTCGGGATGCTCACGTTGGAGCGGAGTCAGATCAAGGCGCTGCTGGCCGAGGGTGACACCCGCTGGATCCACCGGGCTGCGTACGACCTGATGGACTATCGACCAGCCGCCACCGAGTCCAGCTCCCAGATGCCGCGAGGGGTCAGCCTGTACGGTTCGCTGCCGGCTCAGCTGGAGGAGGAGGGATCTTTCGCGCGTCGACTCCGCGACATCCTGGAGATCCGCAAGCGCTACGGAATTGCCTCCGGGGCCCAACTGGACGTGCCGCAGGTCTCCAACCGGGCGATGCTGGTGATGGTGCATCAACTCGTCGAGGCCGAGCAGGTGACCGTGCTGAACTTCTCCGGGAACGAGATCAGGGGCAACGTGATCTCCGACGCGTTGCTGCCGGGCAGTTCCCTGGTCGACATGATCACCGACGAGCAGCTCGGAGAGGTCGACGACCTGCACAGCTTCGCGATCACCCTCGGACCGTACGAGGGCCGCTCGCTGTTGGTGATGTGCCCGGGGGATCGCCCACTGCAGGTTCGGTTCTGACGGCGCTTCTGCCAAACCACTCACGATTCAGCGGAGCCTGAGCACGCACCTCGCTGCGTTCTCCTCGGTCTCGATCCCACCGCCGCCGCCCCCTCGCCGGACCGAACCTCCTGCCCACCCCACCGGTCCGACCCTCACGGCCCGATCGGAGTGCGCGGACGTGTCGCGGGGACGGGGCGAAACCAGGGCGAAACCAGTCATCTGCCGTTAGGCTGAACAGGTCGCCTCGGGCCGACCTCGGGGCAGTGATCGAAACCGTGGGAGTGTCGATGCCGGACCCGGCCCAGTTGCGGTTCTCCGTCGTGGTGCCTGCGTACAACGAAGAAGCGTTCATCTCCGCAACGCTGCGTTCGCTGCGGCGTCAGGACTACCGCGGCGCGTACGAGATCATCGTCGTGGACAACGCCAGCACCGACGCAACTGCGGAGATCGCGCGCAGCTTCGGCGTACGGGTGGTGTCCGAACCTGCGGCCGGCGTGTGCCAGGCCCGTCAGCGCGGGCTGACCGAGGCCGCCGGTGAGATCGCGATCTCGGTCGATGCGGACACCATCTATCCGAGCGACTGGCTGTCCAGGATCGATGGGTCGTTCGGGTCCAGGCCGGGAGTAGTGGCGGTGGCCGGCCCGTGCCACTACCGGCATGCGCCGTGGTGGATCGACGGCTTCACCGCACTGCTGTTCGGCCTGGTCGGCGCGGTCTACCGGGCCACCGGCTGGGTCGGGTACGTGACTGCGACGAACACCGCGTACGTCAAGGCTGCGTTCGACGGCTACGACCTCAACCTCAGCCAGGGTGGTGACGAGCTCGATCTGCTCCGCCGGCTGCGCAAACGCGGCCGGGTGGTCTGGGACCGCCGCAACGACGTCGCAACCTCACCCAGGCGGCAGGACAGCGGGCTGCTGAATACCGTGGTCGTGAGCTTCCTGATCTTCTACCTCGCTGCGTACTTCCTCAACCGGATCGCGAAGCGGCCCGTGCTCGGTCGGGCGCCGGTCTTCCGGGTCGCGCCGGTTCGCCGTCGAATCCGTTGGAGCGTCGGGATCTGGCTGGTCGTGCTGGCGACGACCACCCTGGGACTGGCGCGTTACCTGTTGGGCATGTCGTGACGGGTCGCCTGCGACGGCAGTGGTCGCGAGGAAGAACCGGTGGCGCACTGCTGGCTGCTGGCGCGGCGCTCACGGGCGCCTACTGGGCGGGGTTCGGCGCTCGCTCCCAGCAGTTCGGCGCGTTCCCGTACCGGGGCGACACGCAGTTGCCGCTGGTGGCGCTGACCTTCGACGACGGACCCAACGAGCCGTACACGTCGCGATTGCTCGACACCCTCGCCGACCGCAGCGTGCCGGCCACCTTCTTCCAGGTGGGCCGCTGCGCCGAGCGGTTCCCCTCCGCGACCCGCCGGGTGGTCGACGAGGGCCACGTGCTGGGCAACCACAGTTATCACCACAGCTTCACCAGCTACCTGCGTTCGCCCGGCCAGGGCGAGGAGATCTCCCGAGCCCAAGACGCGCTGACGTCGATCAGCGGTGTCACCCCCGCGCTGTACCGGCCGCCGTGGCTGTGCCACTGGCCCTGGGTCCTGCGATCGGTCAGAGGTGCGGGCCTCCACGTGGTGTCCGGCGAGTTCGCTCATCCTCTGGAGGTGTTCCAGCCGCCGGCCAGCTGGATGTCGCGTTGGGCCAGCGGGTTGGCGGCGCCCGGTTCGATCTTGATCTTCCACGACGGCTACGAGTCCTACGGCGGCCGCCGTGACCAGTCCGTCGCGGCGGTCGGTCCACTCATCGACCTGCTCCGGGACCGAGGGTTCGGCTTCACCACGGTCGACCACCTCCTCCGCGTGCCCGCGTACCAGTCCTGAACCCCCCCTCGTACCAGTCCCGAACCCGGAAACTGTGCGCGGGTTGCAGCGACACGCCGGGCGGAGTTGTCAGACGGGCCCACTTTCCGAGGGGTGTGCCCAGACGCGAGGTCACCCTCACCCTCCCGCCAGCCGATGATTTCCCCGCGCGCCGCGGGTCCAGAGTTGGATCGGACCACCGATCGGGAGGAATCATGGAACCATCCATCGTCGAACGTCCAGCCCAGCCGTACGCGGCGATCACCGTACGAGCCTCGATGCGCCGGCTCGGGGATGTCGTTCCGCCGCTGACCGGAGAGGTGTTCGGCTGGCTGGCGGAGCGCGGCGTCCAGCCGGTCGGTCCGGCCATGTGGAAGTACAACGTGATCGACATGACCGGCGAGCTCGAGATCGAGACCGGTGTCGCGATCGAGTCGGAGATCGATGGCGACGATCGAGTCGCCGGCGGAGTTCTCCCGGGCGGTCGTTACGTGGTCGGTCGCTTCCACGGACACCCGGACGGTCTCGAGCGGGCCACGGGTGAGCTGCTGGACTGGGCCGCGCGACGAAACCTGGTCTGGGACATCCAGCCGGTCGACGGGACCGAACGCTGGGCGGCCCGCCTCGAGGAGTATCTCGATGATCCGGACGACAAACCGGACCTGAACGACTGGGACACCGATCTCGCGTTCAAGCTCGCCGACTGACCGTCGACCCGGGCGAGTTCCTTCGCGCATCCCCGGTCCCGGTCCCCTGCCTGGGTCACTGTGCGCATCACCGGGTCACTTCGCGCATCGGCGCCGATGCGCGCAGTGACCCCTCGGTGGGCGGAGTGCGCGGGTAAGCCCCCCGAGGAGGGTGGCCGAAAGGCTGGAGGCGGGGGTGTCAGTGGCCCACGGCAGGACGGCGACGATGGCGCCGGTCGGCGGCAAGAAGTCGTGGACGCTGGGCGAGGTGTCGCCGGAAGCCGTCGACCGCGAGCTCGTCCGACTGCTGGGCCCGTACGACTTGCTGCTCCAGGGCAGGGATCGTCAATTGCTGGTGCCGGACAAGGCTCGGCGCAACGCCTTGTGGCCGTCGATCGGTCGACCCGGCGCCGTCCTGGTCGGCACGGATCTCGTGGGCAGCTGGCGCCCGCGCGCTTCCGGGCGCAAACTGCGGCGTGCAGCTCGAGCTCTGGGATCCGGTGAGCAAACCTGTCCGGCACACGATCGAGGAGCAGGCCGAGCGACTGGCCCAGCACCGAGGTCTTGCGCTGACCGGGGTGACGGGTGAATGGTCATGAGAGGCTCATCACCGCCGATTCACGAAAGGCCACCCCATGGCAACTGACCTTCCGTCCCTGCGCCGCGCGGCGTCGGAGTCGCGCATCGCCTGGCAGCCTGGGGAGACCCGACACGTCGGGATGTCGCGGCTAGAGGCACGCTCACGCCTGGGTGCCAATCCACCCGGCGGTGTGCCTGCACTGCTTCGGCGTGAGGAGCAGGCGAGGGCCGGCGCCGCTCGCGACGAGACCGAACAACGGGTCGGCGGCGCGGCCGCGCCGGCGAAGTTCGACTGGCGCAACGCACCCGGCGGCAACTACGTGTCGCCGATCAAGGATCAGGCGGGCTGCGGTTCCTGCGTCGCGTTCGGAGCCGTCGCCGTGCTGGAGTCGATGGTGCGGATCGCGGCCAAGGAACCGAACATGCTCGCCGACCTTTCCGAAGCGGACCTGTTCTTCTGCTACGGCCCCGGGCACGGGGCCGGACCCTGCCCCGAAGGCGGTTGGTGGCCCGACGACGCCTTCGCCGGCATGCAGCGCGGCGTCGTCGACGAGGCCAACTACCACTACACCGACGTGGACCAACCGTGCCGACGCGGCTCGGACTGGAAGACGCGGTTGACCAAGTACAGCCACTGGACGACGAAGTCGAGCATCGCTGCGATGAAGTCCTACCTCTCGACGACAGGTCCGATGACGGCGTGCTTCACCATCTACGAGGACTTCTTCTACTACTACACCAGCGGTGTCTACACCTACCACGAGAAGACATCCGGCGACGTCATCGGCGGCCACTGCGTCCAGATCATCGGGTACGACGACGCCAAGAAGTGCTGGATCGCCAAGAACAGCTGGGGCAAGTGGTGGGGCGAGGACGGCTTCTTCCGGATCGCGTACGGCAGCGCCGGCATCGATGCCGAGATGTGGGGGATCGACGGCACGATCACCTCGCCGATGATCCGCACCGTGCTGCGCGTGGTGCTCGCCGGGTCGGGAAACGTCTTCCACACCCAACGCAACGGCGACGGCAGCTGGCAGAAGGCCGTGAACCGCCTCGACACCGGCACGCCCGGAGACCGCGGCAACTTCACCGCCGTCACGGCGGCGGCATCGATCGATCAGTTGCACGTCGTCGGTCTGGTGGACGGCCAGCCGTGGTACAGCCGGCAACGTAGCGGTGGTGGCTGGGTGAAGTGGGCGAAGCCGACCACGACCAGACCGAGCGCCGTCACGTCCTGGACGGCGATCAGCTGCGCGGCCGCCGGTGACAATCTCGACGTGGTGGCTCTTGCCGGCGGTGCTTTGTGGCACACCCGCCGCAAGAGCGACACGACCTGGCAGCAGAACTGGGTCCGGGTGACGCCGACGAGCGGCGGTCCCGGAGCTTTCACCGCGGTCAGCTGTGTGCGGGTCGGTGCCCAGACCAACGCCGTAGGGGTGGCCGGCGGAAAGTTGTGGTCGACCAGCCGGAAGTCGGACGGCAGCTGGACCGCGCCGGTCCAGATCAAGGCCTCGGACAACCACGTGCCCGGAGCGTTCACAGCGGTCAGCGCGGCGACGGTGAACGGCCGTCTGGTCGTCGTCGCCCTCAGCGGCGGACGACCCTGGCAGCTGGAACGCTCGACAGCGGGAGCCTGGGGGACCTATCGGGAGCTGACCTCGACCAGCGTTACCGCGCCGAAGAGCTATTCCTCGATCGCCTGTGCGGACGTGGGTCGCGCCCTGAACGTGATCGGGCTCGCCGGCGGGAAGCCGTGGCACACCATTCGACACTCCGACGGCACCTGGCAGTCCTCATTCGGCAACCTCGGTGGCCAGCTCACCGGTGAACCCGCCACCATCGACGCCGTGGACTGTGCCTGATGAGCGAGCTGCCTCCCGAGCTGGCACTCAGGGTCGGCGAGCGCCGCGACCTGGAGTTGCCAGGCTTGGGCACCGCCGGCTATCGGTGGGACGAGACGCTCGCCGGTGATGTGGACGCCGTCCAGCTGCAGTGGCAGCGAGGGATGTCGGTCGAGGAGGCACGCGGACGTCCGACGGGTGCCAGCGCGCCCGAGCGGCTCTCGATCATTGCGGTCGGACCGGGTCAGGTCACCGTCCGGCTGACCCAGCAGCGACCGTGGGAGAACGGCCCGCCGCGGGCCGAGCACACGATCGCCGTCCACGTCGCCCAGTCCTGACATTGGCAACACCCAACCGAAAGGAAGTCAGCGCATGGCCAACCATGTGTACCGCGTGACCGAGCTCGTCGGAACGTCCACCGAGGGCCTCGACGCCGCCATCCGCAACGGCATCAGCCGGGCGGGCCAGACCCTGCACGGGCTCGACTGGTTCGAGGTGACCGAGATCCGCGGCCACCTCGAGGACGGGGAGATCGCCCACGTCCAGGTCGGGCTCAAGGTCGGCTTCCGGCTGGACGACTCCGACCCCGTCAGCTGACCCGCCCTGCCTGCCGCCTTCGTACACTCCTCGCCGAGTTGTCGGGAGCTGGGCACGCGATGTCGGGCCGAGATCCCGGCGACTTGACGCAGTGGGCCGGCTCAGCCGGTCTCCCAGACCACCTCGTCGGGGCTCTTCTCGGGGCGCCACCGCTTCCAGACGGGATGGCGGAGCTTACCCGCGGAGGTGAGTTCGACGTACTCGACCTCGCCCACCTGTGACGGTGTGATCCAGCGAGCGTCCCGCGCATCCTCGCGCGGCACGTCGATCATCGGGTTCGTCTTGCGCGCGAGCCGAGTCACCAAGGCGTCGATCTCGCCGAGTCCGGCTTCGGTGAACCCGGAGCCGACTCGGCCGACGTAGCGCAGGCCGTCGGGCGAGGGCACTGCAACGAGCAGCGAGCCGACGCCGCCGTCGCGACGCCCCTGCCCGGGGCGCCAGCCGGCGACGACGACCTCCTGGGTCTGTCGATGCTTGATCTTCAGCCAGGTGTGGCCGCGACGGCCGGTCTGGTAGATGGAGTCGCGCCGCTTCGCCACCACCCCTTCGAGCTTGAGCTCCCTGCTGATCTCCATCGCCGCATTCAGGTCGCCGTCGACGATCGGCGGCACCTTGACCCGTGAACCAGTCCGATCGGGTACGAGTGCGACCAAGGCGTCGCGGCGTTCGGCGTACGGACGCTTGGTCCAGGACGTGTCGTCCAGCGCGACGAGATCGAAGAGCATGAGTTGAGCCGGATACTTCCGGGCCGCCGCGGCGATGTCTCCCGGGCGGGTCAGGTTGATCCGAGGTTGCAGCAGCCCGAACTTCGGGGTGCCGGAGGAGTCGAGCACGACGATCTCGCCGTCGAGGATCGCCGAGCGGCAGTCGATCGCGCCGAGTGGTTCGATCAGATCCGGATAGGCGGCGGTCTCGTCGCGGCCCTTGCGCGACTGCAGCCGCACCGCACCCTCAGCCAGATACACGACGACGCGTACGCCGTCCCACTTCATCTCGAACGCCCAGTCGTCGGGGTCGCCGACGTCGGCGGTCGTGGCCGGCTTGGCCAGCATCGGGCTGATCGGTTCCGGGAACCCGCGAATGGGCCCCGACCCCGTCGAAGGGTCGGACTGTCCCACCGCCTCGATCACGGCCGCCGCCTCACCGACCACCTTGGGCGGATGAAGCGGTGCATCGGCATCCTCCGGATCGATCGCCATCCGGTGCATCAGCCAGTTCTTCTCGGCCTGGCCGCGGCTCCCGCCGGTGTGGATCAGCGCGAACTTCGACGGACCGTCCAGCCCACCCCCCTCGCGGCCGAACAAGGTGACGATGACCTCCTTGCCGTCACGCCACTTGTGCGTCTTGTACGTCCCGGCGTCCCAGATCGTCACCCCACCGCCGCCGTACTCACCGCGCGGGATCGAGCCTTCGAACGAGCCGTACTCCAGCGGGTGATCCTCGGTCTGCACCGCCAGGTGATTCGTCTTGGGATCGGTCGGGGGCGCCTTGGGCACCGCCCAGCTGACCAGCACGCCGTCGCGTTCGAGCCGGAAGTCCCAGTGCAGCGCGCGGGCATGATGCTCCTGGATCACGAACGTCTGCTGGCCGTCGGAGCGGACGGTGATGGTCTCACCGGCAGCCGGCACCGGCTCGGGGGTCTTGGCCGCGTCGCGCATCCCGCGGTACGTCGCCAGCCGGTCCGACCCGTTGCTGCGCTCGACCGTCGCCAGCGGAGCGAACGGGTCGATCCCGGCGGCGACCCGCTCCAGCACCTGCAGGTAGGTCAACTGCTCGAGCGCGGGGTCTTCGAGCTCGTGCCAGGCCCGCGGCGCTGCGACCGTGGGGTGCGCACGTCCGCGAAGCGAGTAGGGCGACACGGTCGTCTTGGCCCCGTTGTTCTGACTCCAGTCGATGAACACCTTCCCGCCGCGCCCAGCCTTCTTCATCACCGCGGTGACCCGGTCAGGCTGGTCGGCTTCCAGGGCCAGCGCGAGCTGCCGGGCGATCTCGGTGGCCTCTTCGCAGGTCTGCGAACCGTCCAGAGGCGCGTACAGGTGGATGCCCTTGCTGCCTGAGGTGACCGGGACGGGCGCATGACCGATATCGATGAGGATGCCTCGAATCCACACTGCGACCTCGGCGCACTCGGTCAGCCTGACGCCTTCGCCCGGGTCGAGATCGAGCACGAGCCGGTCGGGATTCTGCGGCTGTCCACCCGCGCCGGACGCCGTCGGTTCGCTGAACCGCCATTGGGGCACGTGCAGTTCCAGCGCAGCCAGTTGGCCCAGCCAGGTGAGGGTCGCCAACTGGTTGATCACCGGATAGGCGTTGTCGTGATCACGATGCTCGATCACGTAGCGCTCGACCCACTCGGGTGTGCCCTTGGCCAGATCCTTGTTGAAGAACACCGGACCTTGATGATCTTCGTCCCCGACCCCGTCGGGCCAGCGCTTCCGGGTCGCGGGCCGCTGGCGCAGGTGCGGCAGCATGACGTCGGCCACCGACGCGTAGTAGCTGATCACGTCGGCCTTGGTGGTTCCTGCGGCCGGGTACAGCACCTTACCCAGATTGGTCAGTTTGATCGAGTGCCCGTCGACGACGACCGTCTGGGCCTGCTCCGCCGCAGCCATGCCTCCCATCCTGCCCCACCACCCGTCCCCAGAAACTGTGCGCGGGTTGCCGTTTCGTCGGGGTGGATTCAAGCGCCGTGTCGCTGCAACACGGGCCCACTTTCCGGGGAGCAGGGTGGGGCAGAGGGGGCAGTTCGGGGAAGACTACTAGGTGGCTGGTGTTTTTCGCGTGGCGTTGACCGGAGTTCCGGGTTGGGCCTTGGAGGATGGTCGGAGTCCATCTGAGGGGTGTGTTGATGACGCTGGGGATGACGCCGACGCAGGGTGATCTGTTTCGGTCGACGGTTC
>JBBSQJ010000012.1:0-30965 GCA_038257965.1 Propionibacteriales bacterium | reverse complement strand
TGAACAGCCGCTCGGCCACGAGTCCCATCCGGTCCAAAAAGGTCTTCAGGGTCATCAGCCGCTCGAGGTCGTCGCCGTCGTAGGCCACCGAGATCGTCGAGGTCCGGCTGAGTCCGGCGGGCAGTCCGGACGCATCTTCGACCTCTGCGGAGAAAGACTCGTAACGCTGGGCCGAGGCGAGATTGAGCGGTAGCAGCACCTGCTCGGTGAAGCTGATCTCGGTGACGGGTGCCAGCATGCCGGCGGCCACCCGCGACGCCGCGGCGCCCGGTTCGCCGACGACCATCGAGACCGTACGTCCGCCGCAGGCCAGTCGCCACGCGATCGAGGCTCCGATGAGCCCGCCACCGACGACGATGACGTCGGAGGTCGGCCGCGCGCTGCTCATGCGGCCCAGTCTAGGAGGGCGGTGTCGAACGGTGGCGTAGCGAGCAGGTGCCCGGGTGCGTGGCTGGCAAGGCGGAGGAGGAGGTCATAGCGGTGTCCTACGAATGACGACGACAACGCCGCCAGACCCGTGCCCGGGTGCCGCGCAGTAGGTCATCCGTTCGACACCGCCCTGCTGAGGAGGGCGGCGACGCGCAGCAGGTCATCGTTCGACGCGGAAGACTGACTTAGGCTGACACCGTGACCGCGTTGATGGGTCTGGCCACCCGACTCAAGCTCGCCCGGCTCTATCTGTGCACCGACACCCGTTCGACGCAAGGTGATCTGGCGGACTTCTTGCACGAGGCGTTCATGGGCGGTGTCGACATCGTCCAGGTTCGCGAGAAGGATCTCGAGGCCGAGGACGAGCTGGCAGCACTGCGAACCGCTCGTCGCGTCGCGCAGGGTTTCCCTCGCGCGATCGTGTGCGTGAATGACTCGCCACGCCTCGCGGAGCAGTTCGGGGCAGACATGGTGCATCTGGGACAGAGCGACGGTTCCGCACGCAAGGCGAAGAAGCGGCTGCACGCGTGGGGACTGCTCGGTCGTTCGACCCATACCCAGCGCGAGATCGACAAGGCCATCGCCGATGCGCACACCGACTACTTCTGCGTGGGGCCGGTCTACGCCACCCCCACCAAGCCGGACTATGTGCCGGTCGGGCTGGACCTGCTCTCCTACGCCGCAAGGGTGGCATCGCCGGGGGATCTGGCCGCCAAGCCGTGGTTCGCCATCGGTGGGATCGACCAGGCACAGCTGGACGAGGTGATCGGCGCCGGGGCCCGGCGGATCTGTGTGGTGCGCGCGATCACCGAGGCCGCCGATCCCCGGGCGGCGGCCGAGGGCTTGTCGAATCGACTCCGGGAGGCCTGGAACGACGATCCGGCGATGAGGTCGTACGCCATGGAAGCGCTGGACTGAGCATCCCGGACCAGCCGCGGATCAGCCGGCGACGTTGAGCAGCAAACCCGGTTCCAGCCGCGGCGGGCGAGGACCATACGCGTTGGCCCGCGCCGCGCGGGCCCGTACCCCCGGCAAGGCGGTGACGACCTTCAGCAGCCGTCCCGGGATCAGTGCGCGGCCGGCTTCCCTGGCCCGCCGGGCTCGCTGCTCCACCCGAGCCTGATCGGCCTGGACCACGCGGATCGCATCCTCCCGGTCGAGCTGGACCGCGGCCAGCACCTCCTCGGTGACCGAACCCGGCCGGCGCAAGGCAGGGATCAGGTGGTTGGCCGCCGCCACCGCGTCCTGCACGGCCATCAAGATTCCGTTGCCGCCGACCGGGGAGATGACGTGCGCCGCGTCGCCGATCAGCAGCAGTCCGGGACGGTGCCAGCGCTCGGCGCGTTTCAGCTCCACCGAGAGCAACGTGGTCTGATGGAACCCGCTGAGTAGTTCGATCCGCAGCCCGAGCCAGCCGACATGGCGGCGCAGAAATGCTCGGATTGGTTCGACTCCGGCGTCTCTGGCCGCCGAGTAGCCGCCTTTGGGCAGGGTGTAGCCGATCTGCCAGTACGACTCGCCACCGAGCAGGCCGACATAGTTCCGGCGGCCGAAGTACAGGTCGAGATCGGCCTCCGGCGGATCGTCGGGGTGCCGTGGTAGCCGAAACCAGAGCAGATCGCTGCTGGCACCGAGATCGTGGATCGGCACTGCGGCCAGGGTGCGCAGTCGAGAGAACCGACCGTCGCAGCCGACGACGACACGACCTCGCAACTCGTGGGCCCGCCGGTTCCCGCGCCATTGCACGCCTACCACCCGGCCGTCCTCGACCATCACGTCGCGTACTCGGGCGCCCGTCCGCAACGTGAAACCGGACAGGTCCGCGGACTTCTCGGCCATGAAGTCGAGGAAGCGGGCCTGGGGCATCAGGGCGACGTAGGGGAACGGTGAGTGCAGTTGCCCGTAATCGGCCAGCACGATCGAGCCGACGGATGTGTGTGCCTGGAACCGGGCGGCCTTGTAGTGCGGCAGCGCCAGCAGCGACGCGGCCAGACCCAGCCTGTCGAGCAGTTCCAAGGTGTACGGATGCAGCGAGTCACCGCGGAAGTCCCGGTCGAAGTCGGCATGGCCCTACAACAAGGTGACGCGCACGCCGGCACGGGCGAGCAGGTGAGCCAGCACCATCCCGCCGGGGCCACCGCCGACGACGATGCAGTCGGTGGCGGTCTCGGTTTCGGCCTCGGTGGTCACGAGTCACTCACCGGATCGATCCGGAACACCGCCATCCTGGTCAACTCGGGTTCGATCTCTGCCGGCGTGGCGCCGTCCGGAACCGCGAAGGCCCTTATGGCCCACGGAGTGGTGACGGCCCGCAGGTAGGCCGCGACGACCTCGGCCGCCGGGCGGCCCGTGATCTCGTGGGCCGTGACGTCCTCGCTCGCTCCACCCCCGCGCAGCGTCGCCCGCCCGGCGACCCGCAGGTTCTGCGGCCAGTCCCGCGACCGGTCGGGGCAGACCAGGAACCTCGCTGCTCCGGTGGCCAGCACTCCGATCGGCGTGCTCACCGTTCGCCTGCTGCGGCGCCCGGCCACGTCGAGCACCCGCAGGCCGTATCCGCCGTCGGGGATCGGCTGTGCCGGCAGTGTCGACAGCCGGTCCACCATTTGGCGGTTCATCGTCTGGAAGTCCGCGCCGGCCTGGCTCACTGTGCTCTCCTTCGCTGCGCGAACATCCGATCTGCCTTCGCTCCGCGAAGATCCGATGCGCCTTCGCTCCGCGAACATTCGATGAAAACGATTCGGAAGCCAAGGCTCTCCCGGATGCGGCTGTCCGGGGTCGACTCAGTCAACCTCTCGGACACTTCGCGCGAGTTTGACCTGCATCTCCCACGTCTCAAGCCTGGCGGTCCACTGCGAGGTCGGCCAACGCGGTCAGGGCGGCCCGCCCCGCCGTGGTCAGATCGGCGTCGGCGAGAGCCCGGATGGCCTGTCGATGCCCGGCTGCGATCATGGTCTCGACCTCGTCACGGGCCCCCGAGGCGGTGATCACGTCCTGGAGTTCGAGGATCCCGGCAGCGTCCAGCGTCGGATCGCCCAGTCGTCGAACCAGCAGCTCCCGCCCGCGGGCATCGGCGCCCGCCAGGGCGTGCGCGACGAGCACGGTCCGCTTGCCCTCCCGCAGGTCGTCTCCGGCGGGTTTCCCGGTCAGGCGTGGATCGCCGAACACTCCGAGCAGGTCGTCGCGGAACTGGAAGGCCCGGCCGAGCGGCGATCCGTAGGCGGCGAGCGCCTCGCTGAGCTCCGCGGACGCCCCGGCCATCGCGGCACCTGCCTGGCAAGGCCGCAGCACCGTGTAGCGAGCCGACTTGTACTCCACCACCCGACTCGCCTCGTCCAGCGCCCGCCCGATCTCGGCTCCGCCTTCTCCTGCGGTGCGCAAGGACTGCGCCTGCGCGACCACATCCAGATACTGCCCACACGTCACCTCCACCCGCATCGCCTCGACCAGCGGCAGTGCCAGCTCCAACGCGGATCCGGACAGGCCGGACCGCTGGAGCATCTGCACCGACCACATGATCAGCAAGTCCCCGAACAAGATCGCGCCCGAGCGGCCGAACGTCTCGGGATCGCCGAGCCACCCAGCCTGAGCGTGCTGGGCCTCGAACTGCCGATGAGCGGCGGGCACGCCGCGACGCAGATCCGAGGCGTCCATCACGTCGTCGTGGATCAGGGCGCTGACGTGCAACAGCTCCAGGCTGGCGGCCGCACGGATCACCGCCCGCAGCTGCTCGACCGGCCCGCCCGTCGCCAGATAGCTCCAGACGCAGAACGCCGGTCGCAGTCGCTTGCCACCCGACAGCGCCTCGTGCGCCATCGCCGACACCGGTTCCAGTTCGGGGCCGACCGCCCGTAGCACGGCCAGCTGGCCGTCCACGAACGAGATCAGGGCATCCGACACCGCCCGACGGAAAGCCTTGGACAGCGGGTGCTGGGGGTCGAGGGTCAGTCCAGGACCTTTGACGACATCAGGGGACTCGATGAACTGCGGGGATCCGACCACATGACGAAGCGTACGAAATGACGAAGCGCACCACATGACGAAGCGCACGAAATGACGAAGCGTGCGAACCGCCATTCCCGCTCACCCAGCGGTAGCTGAACAGCCACCTCGATGCGTTCTCCTCAGGCTCGAGACGGTCCCCTGCTTCGTCGGCCTCGCGAAGCACTGACCCAGGCAGCGCTCGATGGCGCACGGTCAGGATGGCGCACGGTCAGGATGGCGCACGGTCAGGATGGCACACGGTTGGACGGACACCACTACGCTGGGCGCGTGCTTGACCGGGGACCTCGCCTTCGACCACCGACCATCGCTGAGCTGCTGGCCGATGCCGGGGCTCAGGGGCGGCCGTTGACGTCGTTCGAGCTGTGCCCACCGAAGGACGAGACACAACAGCGACAGTTGTGGCGTGCCATCCGTGAGCTCGAAGGCCTCGGCCCCGACTTCGTCTCCGTGACGTACGGCGCCAGCGGATCCACCCGGGACCGCACGATCGTGGCCACCGAGGCGATCGCGCAGCACACGACGCTGCGGGCGATGGCCCACCTGACCTGTGCCAGCCAGTCCCGCGAGGAGCTGCGTCGGGTCATCGGGTCATATGCCGCGGCCGGCATCCGGCATGTGCTCGCCATCCGCGGCGACATGCCCGGGGGGCCACTGGTGCCGTGGGAACGCCACCCCGACGGACTCGCGAACGCTACCGAGTTGGTGGCCATGATCCGCGAGCTCAGCGATTTCTGCGTCGGGGTAGCGGCGTTCCCGGACCTCCACCCCGAGCACCACGATGCGGACCTCGACGCCCGGATCCTGGTCGAGAAGCACCGGGCAGGGGCAGCCTTCGCGATCACCCAGCTGTTCTTCACCGCGGATCGTTACTTCGAGCTGGTCGACCGGGTCCGCTGCCTCGGCTCCGATCTGCCGATCATCCCGGGGGTCATGCCGGTGACCAGAATCAGCCAGATCAAGCGGTTCGCCGAGCTCTCGGGGGCGGACCTGCCGAGGTCGGTGACCGATCGGTTGGACGGGGTCGCGGGCGACGAGCAGGTCGTGCGCGAAGTCGGTATCCAACTCGCCACCGAACTCTGCGAGGACCTGCTCGCGGCCGATGTGCCGGGTCTGCACTTCATCACGATGAACCGTTCGACCTCGACCCGGGAGATCTACGCCCGGCTGGGCCTGGCGCGCCGAGGCGCACGGGAGCGAGCTCGATCGGCGTGAAGCACCCGCCCGGTGCGTCGGGCGTGCCCGGTGTCAGTCCAAGCCGCGCCGCCAGACGGGAGAGCTGGTGCCGTTTCCGGACGGCGCCCCGGCGCGGATCGGGTCCAGGGTGACCAGACGCTGGGTCGGGCGGGTCAGGGCGACGTAGAGCGTACGGATGCCGCCTGCCGACTCCGCGACGATCTCATCGGGGCCCACGACCAGCACGGCGTCGTACTCCAAACCCTTGGCCTGCAAGGGCGTGACGATGACGACGCGCTCGGCCCCGGCCAGATCGGCGGCATGCAGCGCGCGAGCCAGGTCGGCCTGACGGCTCGGCGGACCGATCAGGCCGACCGTGCCGTCCCCCAGGGTCAGCAGCGATCGGACGACGTCGACCGACTCCGCCTCGACCCGGTCCGCAGCCACCTTCCGCAGCTCAGGCTCGATCCCGGTCGAGCGCACCGCGGCCGGTATGTCGACCGACGGAAACTCCGTGGCGACCACCTTCGCGGCCAGGGTGAAGACCTCGGCCGGACTGCGATAGTTCGTGCTCATCCGGAACCGCCGGACCGGTGCCCGACCGAGCAGCTCATCGATCGCGCGTTCGTACTCTTCGGCGTCGGGCCAAGAGCTCTGGGCCGGATCGCCGACGATCGTCCAGCTGGCACTGGCGCCGCGACGGCGGAGCATCCGCCACTGCATCGGTGTCACGTCCTGGGCCTCGTCGACGAGGATGTGGGCGTACGTGTCGTGCACCGTGGCGAACGGATCGACCTCTCTCGGCTCGCTGAGCCGCTCCATGGTCGTCACGACCTCTGAGATCTCAGCGTCGCCCTCGAGGAACAGCGATATTTCCTGATCCTCGGGGGGCGGGACCGGGCCCAGGAGGCTGACCAACTCGTCGAGCAACGCACCGTCGGCAGCGGTCCAGGGCGGTGGGCCGTGGTGGCCCGTCAGTCCGCGGTAGCTGGCGCTGAGCAGTTCCTGCTCCGTCTGGGACAGCATCGGTCCCGCCACGCGGGCGGTGAGCGCCGGGTCGGCCAGGCGCTGCAGCGCCGCCGAGGCGGACGTCGTCGGCCACCAGGCGTTGCCGAACATCCGGTAGGCCGGGTGATTGCGGACTTCATCATCGAACTCTTCCCGCTCCACGTCCAGCTCGGCCGGCCTGCCGCGCCACAGGGCGGCGATGAGCGCCTTCTCCGCCGGCTCGCGTCCGGCGTTCAGCTTGTGATGCGCCAGCACGTCAGCACGAATTCGGTCGAGCACGGGTGGGCGCAGGACCAGCGCATGCCCCTTCATAGTAAGCCGGAGCTCGAGCGGCACCGATTGGGGCGGAGTGTGGACGAGGTTGCGCAGCAGCTTGACCATTCGCAGACTGCCCTTGATGGCCGCGACCCCTGCGGAGTCCACGACGTCACCGGAGACCGACACCACGTCGGAGGCCACCGAACCGATGGAGCGCAGCACAACGGAGTCCTCGCCGAGGCTGGGCAGCACCCGCTCGATGTAGTTCATGAACACCCGGCTCGGTCCGACGACGAGCACGCCGCCGTTCTCGAACCGGCGTCGGTTGGAGTAGAGCAGGAACGCCGCCCGATGCAGTGCGACCACCGTCTTGCCCGTGCCGGGACCACCGGAGATGAGCGTGAATCCCTGCCAGGGCGCGCGGATCGCCTCGTCCTGCTCGGCCTGGATGGTGGCCACGATGTCGCGCATCTGGTGGCCGCGCGCCCGCGACAGGGCAGCCATCAGCGCGCCCTCGCCGAGCACGACCAAATGGCCGGCGTCGTGGTCGGAGTCCAACAGGTCGTCCTCGATGCCGGTCACCCGCTCGCCGCGGCAGCGCAGCACACGGCGGCGCACGACGTCCATCGGATGCGTCGGCGTCGCCCGGTAGAACGCCTCCGCGCCCCGCGCCCGCCAGTCGATAACCAGCGGTTCGTAGTCGGCATCGCGGACGCCGATCCGTCCGATGTAGCGGATCTCGTGATCAGTCCGGTCGATGCGACCGAACACCAGGCCTTCGGTCTCGGCGTCCAGCTCGGCGAGCCGTTTGGCCGTCTGGTAGGCGAAGACGTCGCGCTCGAACAGTCCGGTGCCGTCCTCTTCACGGACGAAGTTGGCCCGGTCGGACTGATACAGCGAGCGGCCCTCACGGGCCACCTTCTGGGCCGCCAGGGTGGCCTCCTCCAGGCGGGCGTAGACGAGGTCGACGTGGGCTTGTTCGATGGCGAGCTCGCGTTCGATCATCGACGTGTCGATGTCGACCTCGTGCTCGGGCGGCTCGTGCTCGGGCGGCTCGTGCTCGGGCGCGGTTGGTTGGCTATGGCTTGACTCAACGAAGCGGTTCCTTACCCCGGAAAACCAGACCTTCCAGCATAATCCGCACTCGCGTAACAGGCCAGCGCCCCCGTCTGGATGACGTGGGAGGCACCGTTCCCGGCGGCCGATGCGGCACCGGCGAGGAACAGTCCGGCCACGTCGCTGGTGATCGGTGCCCGTCGGGCGAGGTCACTGCGTCGGGTCCAGGCCGGCCCCCAGGCCGGGTCCGGGGCGCCGTCGGTGAAGTCGTGCACGGATCGTAAGCCGGGCCGTACATACGTGACCTCCGGCCGGCCCTCGGAGTCCAGTGCGACGGTCTCCTCGACGCCACCGCCGGACGAGGCGGTCAGCTCGTGCCGGATGATCGGAGCGATGGCCGGGCGCAGCCGACCCATGTCACGACGCAGCGTGCGCAGCCACGGAGCGGGCAGCAGCCGCCCGGTCAGCTGCCACGGATCGACCGTGCTGACCACCGCCCGGGCCACGACGGTGCGCCCCTGGTCGGTGACGACGCCGGTGACCCGTCCGCCGTCGACGAGGACCTGGTCGACGATGCTGTTGAGTCGGACCGCCACCTTCCGCAGCTTCAGGCGCTCGGCCAGGACATCGATCAGTACCGATGTACGTCCGTTGTCGAGTGTCCAGCGGCCGAACGTCCGGGCGAGGACCAGGTCAACCGCGCACCAAGCCGGGGTATGTCGGGGATCCGAACCCTGGCGGTAGGCGACGCTGCGAACGATCGCGCCCAGATGTCGGTGTGGTGCCCGTCCAGCGAGATCGGCGATGCTGCCTCGGGGATGGAGCCGCCGGGCGGCCTTGGCAGCACGTCGGCGGTCGTGGAGTTCCTGCTCGACGCCGAGCGGGCGCAGCGCCTGCCAGGTCGGATCGAGGGTGTCCAGCAGGTCGCGCCAGCCGGCGGCGACCCCTTCGCCGTACGCGGCGGACAAGACGTCGTACGCGTCGCCGCGATCGGTGGGCAGCACGAGACTGGCGCCGTCGTCGAAGGTGTATCGCGGCGGTGGGGCGGCATCGAGGGCTCGGCCGCAACGGGTCAACTCGGCCTCCAACGGACGGCCACTCTTGCGAAACAGGTCGCGCCAGGGTGCCGGGAAACCGATCACCGCCGGCGCGTCGTCGATCGTGACGGAGCCCATCGGACGCGGTGCCCAGGCGCCGCCGAGCCGGTCGCGTGCTTCGAGCAGCTCGACGCGGTAGCCCAGTTTGGCCAGCCGTGCTGCCGCTGCCAGACCGGCCAGACCGCCGCCGATCACGACGATCGGCGGTTCGCAACCCACCGAGCGCCCGGATCGTTCGGACCCGGTCGACGGCTCCACAGCTTCGGCGGGGTTCTACTCGCCCCAACCGGTGGTGAACACTTCGAAAGCGGTGGCCATCCGCGCCCCGAGCCGGGTACCGGCTGCCCGCGCCCCGCCTTCCAAGAACTCCTCGGGATCGAAGGACTCCCAGCCGAGGCCGTCGATGTAGGCCTTGTGCGCATCCAACGAGGCCACTCCGGCGTCGAACGTCGCCGTGGTGTCCACCGCGTGGGTGGCTTGCGGTGAACCGGCGGCCCAGACCTGGGTGACACCACCCCAGGGCTGCAGCCCATCGTCCTCGATCTGGCTACGGAACACCCAGCGGTTGCCGGCGTCGCGGACCGCGTCGAGAGTCGCCTTGCCGGTCGCGATGTGGTCGGCCTGGTTCAGCGACGCGCCGCCCCACGTGTCGCGGAAGTTGTTGGTGACCACGATCTCGGGGCGGTGCCGACGCACGGCTGCGCAGATCACCTCACGCAGCGCCGGACCGTAGTCGAGCACACCGTCGGGCTGGCCGAGGAAGTCGACGGTTTCGACGCCGACGATCCGGCCGGATTCGATCTGCTCCGCCTCGCGGACCCGGCGGCACTCGTCCGGATCGAGTCCGTCGATGCCGGCCTCGCCACTGGTCACCATCGCGTACACCACGGTCTTGCCCTGTCCGGTCCAGCGGGCGACGGCGGCCGCGGCGCCGAACTCGAGGTCGTCCGGGTGCGCGACGACGCACAATGCGCGCTCCCATTCCTCGGTGACCGGTTGCAGATCCGGAGAGGGTCGCGTCGCGGTGGGATCGTTGGTGGCCTCGGTCATGCAGGGCAGCGTACGCGAGGTGTACCCGGGCGCGACGGATCCCGCCGTCTCGGCCACCGCTTCGCGGACACCGAGTCGGCCCGGTCAGGTCAGGTGGTCGAAATCCCCGCGCACCCAGGCGGCATGACGGTCGGCCGAGAACCGGACGATCGCCCGGGCATCGCCGCCGATCACCGCGCCGAAGTTGTTGTAGAGGCGATCGAACTCGAGCTTGTCGGTGGCAGTTGCCAACCGCTGGACGACGGCTCCCGAGAGCGGGATCCGGTTCGGATAGCTCCGCATGAACGAGGCGGTCCCGTCCGGGTTGGCGAAGATCGTGTCGCCGCACAGCAGCACCCCCTTGCCGTCGGCGCCGCCGGACCACAAGGCCACCGCGCTACCGGCGAAGTGCCCACCGAGGCGGACAAGAGTCAGGTCATCGGACAGACGTAGCTCCCCGTTCCAGGTCCGGATGGCGTCTCCACCGCGCTGGACCCAGGACGAGTCCGGTTCGCTCACCAACACCGGGGCGTCGAGCGCGGCCGCCCACTCGAGCTGGACGCCGAACATGTGCGGGTGGCTGGCCGCGACTGCGAGTACCGGACCGAGGACGCGGATGCGTTCGACGGCTTCCGGAGTGATGAGCCCGGGCGGGTCCCACAACAGGTTGCCGGCAACGCCGCGGACGAGCATTGCCTGTTGGGCAATCCCGACACCTGGCTCGGTCCTCAGGCCCAACAACCGTTCTTCGACCTCGAACCAGGTGACCCGGTGGCCCTGCCCGATCAACTCCTCGATCGTCGTCCAACGCTGCCCTCCGGAGGGCAGGTACTGCCGCTCGTCCGCGCAGATCGGGCAGATCTGCTGGGCGGTCCGTGCGCCGTCGGTCTCGACCGCGCAGGTCGCGCAGAGATAAGTGGTCATGGGGTCATGATGCCGTCGTTGTCCGGCTGGGGGTGACACGGAGCGGTTCGGGTGGCCGGAGGCGCCGTTGTCCGGCTCGGGGTGGGAAACGGCGCGAATCCTGCTCCTCCACGGGGCGAAGTCGAGTCTGATGCGACTCGCCCGCATCGAAGGTCTTGACGAAGTGTCAGCAACGCTGTGTAGAGTTCATTGTGTTCGAACAGATGTTCTAAAAGGATCCCGAGATGTGACACCGGGCTTGGGGAAGACCGGCAGCGCGTCCCGTTGTTCAGCGGCCATCGGTTCGGTCAGGTGTGGTGTTCGCGGCACTGCGCTTCTGGCTCGCCTCGGTGCGATCGGATCTCGACCCCCGGCCGCACCGAGGCCGCCGACCGGGTGCCTGCCGCCCGATCCTCCATCTCCAGTCGACCACCTTGGGGAGTTTCGCTATGTCTTCGCATGTTCATGCCGACCGTCCGGCCGACGCTGGGATGACCGGCACGCCCCGGATCGGCCAAGCCCTCGATCGTCCCGGACCGGGTGCGATGCGGATCGGTTCGGTGGAGGATGCCGGGCATCGTCCCGCTGTTCCGGACAACGCTGCCCGGGAGCAAGAGGTTGCCGCAGAGCCTGCCGGTCGTGGCGAGCTCGCCCAACGCGCTGACGCGGTACACGTCCGGGTCAGGCTCGAGCAGGACAGTGAGGTGCCTGAACTGGTGCTGTGCGGCCGCCGGCTGTGGTGTGTCCGCAAGATCCTGGCTCACGACCTCACCGAGCCAGGCCCGGCAGGTGCCCTGGCCGAGCACATCTGGTGGGTGGTCGTGGCCATGGGTCCGACCGGCGCGGACCTGGTGTGCGAACTCGGACAGGAATATCCGAGCGGCCGCTGGCGGCTCCGGTCGATCGTGGAAGAGATGCCATCCCGCTTTCAATACGTGGGCTAGGCAGTGATGTCGTCCGGTATCACCGGCGAGTTGACCGGAGCCGTCGGGGAGCGAACCATCGCAACCACTGGTGACAAGACCGGTCCGCGAACGGTTGAGCCCGGCCCCGATAGGCTGACCGGACTTTCCGGAGTGACCGTGCCCACCGGGATAGACCCAGGAGGAAGGAATGACCGATCGGCCCCGCCGCCGCTCCGTCTCTCAGGCCTTCCTGCTGGATCTGCTGCTGGGCCAACTGCGCAACTGGACCCACCGGCGCTCGACTTCGATCGAGGACATCCGGGTCGTCGATCTCGGCGGCGGCACTGGTGTCATCGCCATTTCGCTAGCCTCTCTCGGTTTCGGGGTGACTGTGATCGATCCGAGTCCGGACGCTCTTGCCTCGCTCGAGCGGCGGACCCGAGACGCCGCACTGGCGGGTCGAATCCGGGGCCTGCAAGGCGACGCGAGCGACCTGGTCGAGCTGGTCGGGCGCGGCAGCGCCGACCTGGTGATCTGCCATCGTGTGCTCGAGGTCGTCGACTCTCCGATGGGTGCCCTGCGCTCGATCGCCGACGTGCTCGGACCGGACGGTGCGCTGAGCCTGGTCGTTGCCCAGCGGCGCTCGAGCGTGCTCAGTCAAGCGCTTGCCGGTCATTTCGCATCGGCTCGTCGGACGTGGGCCGACCCGGAGCGTTTCGATCACGACCAGATCATCGACCTCGTGACGTCTGCCGGGCTGAACGCGTCGGCGAGTCACGGCCTTGGAGCGGTCGCCGACCACGTGCCCGAGGCGCTGATCGAAGCCGAGTCCGGTGCTTACGAGGAGCTGACCCAGCTGGAGCGGGAGATCAGTCAGGATCCGGCGTTTCGGGCCCTCGCCCCGTACTTGCACGTCTTCGCCCAACCCGGCTGATTCGGTCGCCGCAGCGGACCGCGACGGGTGGGCCGCGCGGAAAGGGTGCCGGCAGATGAGCAAGATCATCATGCACGTCGACATGGACGCCTTCTATGTCTCGGTCGAACTGCGACGCCATCCGGAGCTCCGTGGTCGTCCGGTCGTGGTCGGGGGCTATCCACGAGGGGTGATCTTGTCGGCGAGCTACGAGGCCAGAGCCCTCGGTATCCGCTCGGGGATGTCGTCCTCCCATGCCCTGCGCCAGGCGCCGAACCTCGCGTTTCTACCGCCGACCTTCGACGACTACTCCGCCATCTCGAAGTCCATCGTCGCAGTGTTCTCCACGTTCACCTCGGTGGTCGAAGCGGTATCCATCGACGAGGCGTTTCTCGATGTCAGCGGGGCCGAACGGATGTTCGGGTCGGCGGTGGAGATCGGTGAGGTGATCCGAGCCGTCGTCGCCGACGAGCAACGGATCACCTGTTCGGTCGGCATCGGTCCGACCAAGTTCGTGGCCAAGGTTGCGTCTCGCGCAGCCAAGCCGGACGGGCTCGTGGAGGTGACGCCGGGCCAGGTCACGAACTTCCTCCACCCGATGCCCGTCGAGGCGATGTGGGGTGTCGGGCGGGCCACCACCGACAAGCTCAATCGGATCGGCGTGTTCACCGTCGGTGAGCTCGCGCACACTCCGCGCGATGTCTTGCAGCGCGGCTTCGGACCGCACTCGGGCTCGATGCTGCACCATCTGGCGTGGGGCCGCGACACCCGACCAGTCGTGGTTCGTCCGGTCGAGCGAAGCATCGGTCATCAAGAGACCCTGGGCCGCGACATCGACAACCCTGAGCTCGTCCGGCGGGAGATCCTGCGGATGGCGGACCGCGCTGGCCGGAGAATGCGGAAGGCGCGCATGCTCGGACGAACGATCACGCTTTCGATCCGCTTCGCGGACTTCACCGAACTGACCCGCTCGGCGCAGGCGCCCACGCCGACCGACGTCGCGGCCGAGATCTACGCCGTTGCCGTCTCGTTGTACGAACGACTCGGCATCGAACGGGCGCGGGTCCGTCGGGTCGGCGTGCGGGTTGGCGGACTGATCGACGCCACCCGCGCCGAGCGTCAGCCCCAGCTCACCGATCCCAGCCGGGGTTGGCGGGAAGCGGAGCACGCCACCGATGTTGCCGTTGGTCGGTTCGGACCCGAAGCCGTGCGGCGTGCATCACCCGCCCGCCCCTGACGGTTCGCCCGGCCGCCGCCGCCGTCATGGGTCTTTCATTTCGATCGCGCTGTCCGGGGGGTCCACCGGCCTCCGGTCCTGACTCCAGACGCGATGGGACGGGAGTTCGATCCCCCGGATATTCGGGTCGGGGTGATTACAGGGTGGATACAGAGTTGGCCCGGATTCACAGTGCGGGTTTCACATCACCTCCGGGCCGCCTAAACTTACCGTAGATCGCCCGGATGCCCGGGCGGTCAGACAGGTTTCGCATCACACGCTGGGCAGTGACGACGTATCGTAACGCCGACACTGAGTGTCCTGGTTGTGATGGGACGCGCGAGACAGTGACGAGACGCGGAGGTGGCCAGTGGCCCTCTCGGAAGAGGAGCAGCGACTCCTCGATCAGATGGAGGCTGCGCTAGCCGCCGAGGACCCGAAGCTGGTCCACGCCATGCGTGGGACCGGGATGCGGCGGCTCCATCGGCGCCGGGCGGCGATTGCCGGTTTTGCGTTCTTCGTGGGGCTCACGCTTCTCGTGGTGGGCATGTCCACCACGTTCTTCCTGAGCGTGCTCGGTTTCTGTGTCATGGTGGCGGCCGCGGTGACGGCGATCTACGCGTGGCGTCACATCGGCGGCGGAGGCAACGACTCCGACGACCAGGGGGTGCGCCCTGGCGCGCGCCAGCCGTCCGGGTCCAGTGAGGCGCACGGCTTCATGGACAAGATGGAGGAACGCTGGAAGCGTCGTCGGGACGAATCCGGCTTCTGATCCAGCCCTGCTTCATGGCCACCGGTCCGCACCTCTGGGTGCAGCCGGTGGCCCTTGTTTTCGCACCGTTACCTCGAGTCGCGACCGAGTCACCATGACGATGCGACCATCCAGTCCATCTGGGCCAAGCGCCTACGCGCCATGAACATCGTAAACGTGGCACTCGCGCGGGACGAGCCTTCACCGGCCACTGGCGGCTCGTCGTTCAGAGCCGGTCGAGTTCGGTGTCGATCTCGGGGAACCGTTTCACGCTCGGCTGGTCGAGGACGTGGCCGCGGGCGATGACCATGGCCGGGTTGATGAAGGTGGCGAAGTTGTCGAGGGGGTTGGCGTCGAGGACGACCAGGTCGGCGGTCTTGCCGGGTTCGACGGCGCCGGTCACTCTCTCGAGGCCGAGGATGGTGGCGTTGGTCTGGGTGGCGGCGTTGAACGCCTGCGCGGGGGTGAGGCCGCCGTAGCGGACGAGGAGGTCGAGCTCCCGCCAGGCGTTGTAGTGGGTGGAGTAAGTGAGGGCAGAGTCGGTACCCATCCCGAGGCGGACGCCGTGCTCTTGAGCATCACGAATGCCTTGCAACATCTCCTCCAGCACCATGGCGGCGTTGGCCTGGACGATCTCGTAGATGCCGGTGGCGGATCTGTCGAGTTTGACCAGCGGCAGGCACACCTGCACGGTCGGGATGAGAGCTGACGTTCCGGTCAGGCTGTGCGGATTGTGGTGGAAGAGGTCGATGATCTCCGGGGTCATCCGGGCGCCGTGTTCGATGGTATCGACCCCGGCGCGCAGTGCGGCGAGAACACCATCGACGCTCTGCGCGTGGGCGGCCACGCGGATCCCGACTTGATGGGCTTCTTCGCAGACCGCTCGCATGTCGGCTTCGGTCATCTCCGGAGTCCCGGCCTTGCCAATGTCGCGGGCGTCCGTGACGCCACCAGTCGCGCAGACCTTGATGGCTCGCACCCTGCGGTCGAGGTTGATGCGCGTGTGTCGCCGATGTTCCTCGGGGGTGTCCGCGGTGAGGGCGATCTGAGGGGCGCCGTGACCGCCGGGGATGGCGAGCAACGGTCCAGACGCGAGCAGCCTCGGTCCGAGATAGTCACCGCGGTCGATCTCTTGGGCGACGGCGACTGCTTCGTATCTGACGTCAGCGACACTGCGGATCGTGGTGACACCGGAGTGGAGCTGGGTGACCGCATTGGCCTTGGTGCGGCGTGTGAACAGGCGGCGGCCGAGAGGGCTGTGTCCGACAGCCGCCACCACTGCCTGGGCGGACTCATTGAGCAAGAACTTCGGCAGCGGCTTCCCGTCGGCGAACAGGTGAGCGTGGGCGTTGATCAGGCCCGGGGCTACGAACTTGCCGGCGACGTCGACTCGTCGGTACCCGGCAGGAACCTGCGTGGTCGTTGACGGTCCTGCATGCTGGATCCCCCCGTTGCGGTCGACAACCACGGTCATCTCCGCGAGGACGGTGCCTTCGGTGTCGCCTGTGACGAGGGTGGCGTTGGTGAGCGCGAAGGGCTCGGTCATGGCTCACAACGTACGGCAGCCGCCGATCATGGCCGGCGCTCCCGACACGATCCCGTCGGGTCCGCGTCGGGCGGGGCGTTCGCCGACGACTCCGTGCTGCGTCGCTTTCGCCGCGTACATAACCAGACGATCGATGCGTCGGTGTACCCAGGGGGGTCCCAGGGCCGGCCGGGAGCGGCATTGGCTAGCAGCTGGCAGAACACGATGAACGCCTCCAAAAGACCTTCTTCTGCCTGCACCCGATCAGTCAGTTCGACAGCCCGGGACCTGAACTGGCTGGTGACGTGTTCCGCCGCGGCGACGAGGAGGGCGTCCTTCGTCGCGAAGTGGTGTTGCACGGCACCGATCGACACCTCGGCTTCAGCTGCGACTCGTCGGACCGACAGACCGTCGAGGCCGTCGCGGACCAGTACGCGCACGACAGCGTTGACGACCCTTCTCGATCCGGCGTGCGCCGGGCTGACTCGGAGCCGCCTTGTTGCACGGCTGATGAGCCAGCCTGGCAGGGCGGGCCGGAACAGTTCTGATGGCACTCAGTGGCGTCTTGGTCGCTATCGCTGGACTCGCCCCGTGGGACACCCATCCAGACCTCCATGACGCGGCTGCAACCGGCCAGGCACTCACCCAATGGCTCGCCATGGTTCTCCTGGTCTGGCCGCGGGATCGTCACGGTTCCGATCGCTGACGAGTCGAACGGTAGCCTGGGCCCGGTCCGGGAGTTCTGCGGCGGAGGACCGCAGCCCTGACCCGGGTGGGGCTTGGCAGGACAGGTCAGCGTGTTCTGTCTCGTGGTGGCGACTGGGTCGTCTCGGTCGTTCAGAGCTCTGGGTGATCAAGACGGACCCGTTGTATCTGCGATACGGGTACAACGATCTCATCAAGAACAAGGGCGTCAACGTGGCGCTGTTCATCATCCTCATGGTCAGCGCCTTTCTCATGGCCACTGGCGCGATGGTGATGGAGCGCTCGGTGGGTTCGGTCGACGCGCTCTTCGAGCAGGCGAGGCCGCCGCACTTCCTGCAGATGCACAAGGGCGGTTACAACGCCGACGCGCTGGACCAGTTCGCGAGCGAGCACCCCGAGATCGAATCCTGGCTCATAGAGGACATGCTCGGGTTCGACGGCGCGGGCATCTCCCGGCAGCGGCCCACCACCGGTGAGTCCGGCGACTTCTCCCGCAGCCTGATCGACAACCTCTTTGTGACGCAGAACCAGGACTTCGACTTCCTTCTCGATCGTGCTGGTGCGATTCCCCAGCCCCCGGCGGGGGAGGTCTACGTCCCGGTGGGGTACCAGCAGGACTTCGGGTTGCAGGCTGGGGACGAGCTGAGGATCCGGACGAACGCGGGGAGCCAGGTGCTGGCGGTTCGGGGCTTCGTCCGCGATTCCCAGATGGCCTCCTCGCTGTCGTCGGCCACGAGGTTCCTGGTGTCCGAAGTGGATTTCTCGGACTTGGCTAGTGCGGGTGGGGGCGATCCGGAGATCATCGTGGAGTATCGACTCAGCGATACCTCCTTGACATCGCAGTTCCAGACCGCGTACGAGTCCGACGATGCCTTGCCGAAGAACGGGCAGGCGGTGACCTACCAGATGATCCGGATGATCAATGCGTTCAGCGATGGCTTGGTCGCGGTTGCGCTGGTCTTCGTCAGTGGGTTGTTGATGGCTATCGCCTTGTTGAGCCTGCGCTTCGTGATCCGCGGCACCCTGGAGGACGAGGTGCGCGAGATCGGCGTCATGAAGGCCATCGGGCTTCCCCACCGGACCATCACGGGCCTCCACCTGTCCAAGTACAGCGTGATGGCTTTGCTGGGCTGCGTCGTCGGTGGCGTGCTGGGCGTGTTCGCCACCCAGCTGCTGACCCGCAGCGTCCAGCTGAACTACGCCCAGGCGCCGGTGGGGCTGATGACGTTCTTGGTGCCGGTGGTGGCGCTCCTGGTGGTCTATCTGATCGTCATCGCCATGTGCCGCGGTGTGCTCCGTGGGGTCCGTCGGGTCGAGGTCGTCGGTGCGCTGGTGCACGGGAGCACCTTGAACGAGAAGCAAAGCGCGCGGCGGGCGAAACGGTGGGCGCGGCGGGCGCGGCGTACCGATCTGGCCTCCGCCGGGGGCGGAGACATGAACCGTCGGCTGGCCTTGCTCGACCTGAGAGCCGAGGTTGGTCAGTGGGTCCTCATCCCGGTCGTCTTCGCGTTGGCGGCAATCCTCATCATCCTTCCGACGAACCTGCTCACCACCTTCCAGAGCCCTCAGTTCGTGACCTACTTGGGCGCCCCGCAGAGCGCTCTACGCGCCGATCTGCAGTTCTCCGAAACCTGGGCATCGCCCATCACGACGTCCTCTCCCGGATGGAAGCAGATGATCGCCTCACCGAGGTACGCGACTACGCGAACCTCCTCTATGAGACGCGCGACGAGGATGGCTGGGAGCCTTTACGGGTCGAGGAGGGCGACTACTCCGGGGGCACGGTGGAGTTCCTCGACGGCCAGAAGCCGGGCGAGGGAGAGATAGCGCTGTCGGTGATGAACGCGAACAAGTACCGCCTCTCGGCCGGGGACCAGATGTCCATCCGCCACAGAAACAGCGACCCGACCGACACGGTCTTGGTGAGCGGCATCTACCAAGACGTCACCAGTGGCGGCTACACGGCCAAGATGCAGGGCCGTGCGACGGCGCCGGTGGTCGCATACGTGATCTACGCCGACACCACCGACGATGGCGATCCCGCCGCCATTGCCCAGGGAGTACAACGACAACTACCCCTCGGCCACCGTGATCCCGATGCGGGAGCACGTGGAGCAGACCCTGGCGTACGTCACGTCAGCGTTCCGCCGCGCTGCGGTCTTGGCGTTCGTCTTCGGTGTCGGGGTCGCGCTGCTGATCACGAGCCTGTTCCTCAAGCTCCGCCTCACCCGAGAGCGGACGAGGATGGGCGTGCTGACCGCCATCGGATTCTCTGCCCGCGAGATCGCCTCCCAGGTCAGGTTCAAGGTCTTGCTCACTACCGTGGTGGGCGCGCTCGTCGGGGTCGTCCTCGCCGCGACCGTAGGGGAATCGCTGGTCGGTGCCGTGATCTCGCAAGCTGGTCTCGGGATCGCCCGTCTGGACTTCATCCCCAATCCGTGGCTGGTATACGTGGCCTACCCGCTGATCTTGATCGCGGCTGGATACACCGGTGCGGTAGCGCTGACCGCACAGCTGCGCGCCGCCGACAAGAGCGCCTGGCTCAAGGGATCGGAGTGAGCATGTCCAACTCCACCCACGCGACGCTCGAGTGCCAGGACCTGACGAAGACGTACTACTCCACAGATCCACCCACCCATGTCTTACGGGATCGACCTCACGGTGGAAGCCGGCCAGTTCCTCGTCGTCATGGGGGCGTCCGGCTCCGTAAAATCCACCCTCCTCTACAACATCAGTGGGATGGACCGGCCCACGAGCGGGAGCGTCTTCCTCCAGGGCCAGGATCTGACCTCACTCAAAGACACCGAGATGAGCCAGGTTCGGCTGACGCAGATGGGCTTCATCTTCCAGCAGAGCTATTTCCTTGGGAAACCTGAACATGCGAGACAACATCCTCCTACCGGCGCTGAAGGCCGCGCCCCAGGGGAGAGATGCCGCTATCAAGCGAGTCGACGCCCTGATGGAGCGATTTGGCATCGTCGACGTCAAACAGCACGGCATCACCGAGGTCTCCGGCGGACAGTTGCAGCGAGCCTCTATCAGTCGCGCTCTGGCCTCCGAACCCGCCGTGCTGTTCGCCGACGAGCCGACCGGGGCTCTGAACAGCAGCATGTCCACCGAGGTCATGGATGCGTTGATCGACGTACACGCCGGCGGAACGACCCTCGTGTTGGTGACCCACGATCCCGCTTGCGCGGCTCGCGGCGACCGAGTCATCTACCTGCGCGACGGGCTTTGATCGACTCGCGCGAGCTCGGCACGTGGACAGCAGCCCAAGCCACCAAGCGTGAGGACCAGTTGCTGGCGTGGTTGCGAGAACTGGGATTCTAGAAGCTTGCGCGCTTCTATCGACAATTTGTTGTCTGTGCGGCGGTGGCGATGCCGAGGTCGGTGAACAGGGTTCTCATGTCGGTGCGCAGGGTGTCGTCATCGCGGTCCATCCGGGGTGTAGATGTTATCGACCGACGGTTCCGTACGCCGGCCAGAACGGGGGTGATGACGCGAGATCGGCGCACGAGGTACGAGTGGGCGCCGGTCGGGTCGATCGTGGACGAGGTCGAGCCGCGGATCCCGGAGTCGCGCGGACGGTGCTCAGCACGGAGAAGCGCCGATAGACTGGACCTGACCGATGGGCACACCCGGTGGAACGCGATGGGAGGTCTTGTGGTGAATGCTGCGCCTGAGGAGTCTTCGCTCCCTGGTGGGCCGACGGCGGACGACGAGGCCGCCGCCCTGCAAGACAGTCTGTTGGAACTGTCCCGGCTCGGTGCGGGTCGGCTCGGGTTGGGGGAACTGCTGACCCGTGTCGCCGGCTACGCGGTGCAGGCGATTCCGGGCGCCGACGGGGCCGGGTTGACCTTGCTGGAAGAGGACCGCCAAGACACCATTGTGGCCACCGTCGGTTTGTCCGTGAGGTCGACGACATCCAGTACGGCATCGGGGAAGGCCCCTGTATTACGGCCGCCCGGGACGGGCAGACGGTGATGTCGGGGTCGTTGGGTGGGGATGCGCGGTGGCCACGGTTCGGGGGGTCGGTTGCCCGGCTTGCGGTGCACAGTGTGGTGTCGTTGCCGCTGATCACCCCCGACGGGGTGGTGGGGGCGATGAACGTGTACGCCCACGCCAAATACGCGTTCGACGACCGGGCCGCCGAGCTCGGGGAGATCTTCGCCACCCCGGCCGCGATCGCGGTGCAGAACGCGCAGGTGCTGGCCCAAACCCAACGCCTCGCCTCTCGGCTGCAGGCGGCGTTGGAGACCCGCGGCGTCATCGAACGGGCCGTCGGCATCATGCTGAGCCGCGGCGGGGGCACCCCGGCCGAGGCCTTGGAACGGCTCCGCACCTTGAGCCAGAACGAGCACCACCAGCTGGCGGTGGTCGCCCAGCAGGTGGTCGACGAAGCAGTCCGCCGCGCCCACGCCCGCCACACCGGCTGACCGGGCGCCGCCCCCGCATCGACAGGTCCGGTCCTCGGGTCGGTTGTCGGGCACGACGACGCCGCCGCCGGCGAGGCGCGCCAACAGGCGTACAGTAATAGGTGACGCGGCCCGTCTTCTGTTCTTGATCCGCAGCAGCCGCCATCTTCGATAACAGCGCCCTGCTGATGTCGACACCTCTTCGCTCGATACCCCAGCGTACGGATCCGCTGCATCGGAGCCTCCCTGTGGATCATCCCACAGCCCTGCTCAGGAACCTCTTCGCCCTCATCATCAGCCTCGACGGACCCGACCAACCCGATCAAGCCGGCGAAGCCGTCGCCGGCTCCTTGACCGCCCTCGTCGCTGACCTTCGCCGCGCCGTCCCGTCCTACCGTGGCCTGCAGCTCACCATCACCCAGCACGGCTACCCCGTTGTCTTGACCGCGTTCACCGACGACCCGGGTGACCTGCACGCCGGCCAGGACGACGGCCACGCCGACCGCACTGTGATCGACCCATCACCAAACGGCACCGCACCAGACGGCACCGCACCAGACGGCGGACACCCTGACGGTGTGGGCGCCGCCGGGGTGGTGTCGTCGCTGCGGTTGCCGCTGGAACTGCTCAACGGGGGTTTCGAGGCGGGTAGCCGCGTCGTGTTCTACGCTGCGACCCGGGGCGCTCTGGTCGATCTGGCGGCTGATCTGACCTACGCCGTTGGTGCCACCGGCACCAACGCGACGATGGTGCGGTACCAGCAGGCGAGCGGTCCGGCGGATTCAGACGGTGATCGGACGGACCCGGGCGATGGCCGGTGGCCGGGGATCAGTCTCGACACCGACCTACCACCGAGCACCCGCAGCTTCGGGCTGTCCGGCCTCGACGAGCTGTCGACCATCAATCAGGCGGTCGGGGTGATGATCGACCACGGGCACCACCCGGACGAGGTCCACGCCACCCTCCGCCGGCACGCCGCCGCCGCCAGCGCCGCCCCGCATGCCTTCGCCGTCGCTCTCCTCGCCCAGTACCTCTGACTCCACCGCGCGGCCACCGGCGCTTCGTTCAGGGTCGTCGTCGACCATTCCGAGCGCACCGGGTGCCCTCGGGGCAGCACCCAACCCGTCCGTGAAGAGTTGTCTGGGTTCAACCACCGGTGCTGACATGCCTGGAATCAACCCGGTCTGTGCCTTCGACAACGGCGAGATCGAGACAGATCAGATGCACGGAAATGCCGAGCGGCCACTCCTCGACCAGGTCGACGGCCGCCAACAGGGTGGCCGGCTGGTCGGGAACGAAACCAGTCCCGGTGACGGCCACCTCGGTGCGGGTTTCGGCGGACACGCTGCTGACGTTCAGAGTGATTTGGCGTCCGGGCGCGTACTGGCAGATTTCGTTGTACTCGGGCAGCCGAAAGACGACCTGTTGGTCGGTCACCCCGTAGCTGACGACAACCGCCCTCGGTCCGCGACCGCTCTGGTAGCCCAACCGTCCCTGACGGCGCCCGCCGAGCCAGGTGCGACACTCAGCGGCGGACAGTCGACGACTCGTCGACCTCGGACACGCAGACGAACCGACCGCACCGGTGAGTCCGGAGCTGCTGGATGGGTCAGCCGAGTGAAGTGACTGATCGGGGACGAGTACTTCGCCGACTGATCGTGGTGACGCTCCTACCCCGTCGAGGGCTGCGGCAGACTTGTCACGCCGACTCTGACTCGAGGTCGAGCCACCTGGTCGACCCCGAAGTCGAGCCGACCCCCTCAGGCTGTCGGTGGACGTGTGGGAGTTCGAACGCCGCAAGGTCGCCATAACCAGCACCCTCTCGTCGGCAGGGCAGGCCTGTGGCTGGACCCGGAAGCAGCCCACCCTAGCGCGGATCAGTCAATCCGCATTCGCAGCCGACCGGCGAGACACTTAGGGTCGCCAGGTCGAGTGCGACAACGGCACTGTCGCGGGCCGCGAAGGTTGCCGGTGCTGAAGTCTCCGTGGGTGATGCTGCAGGGCAGCGGTTCCAGCTCGGTCAAGTAGCCGCGTCGCGGATCCCAGACTTCCCGTAGTCGGCGATCGAGGTCGACAGTCGCCCAGTCCAGTCGCTGACGGATAGCCGTTGGCGGCGTTGGTGCCGGGCGAGCAAGAGGTGGGCCTCGGCATGGTCCGCGGTGTGGTCGCCGGGGTGTCGGCGCCCGAGTGCCGCCGTGGACGTGGCTATGGGCACCGCGCCCCGGCCGATCGGCCTCTGGCAACGGCGCGGTGGCAGGTCACCGCATGCACCGCGGCCATGGCTGCTCCGGTAGCTCCGGATCTGACCAGCCGGATCCGGGCGAACCTCGACGGTGCCGGCCCACCTCACTATGGATCCTTTCCGGTTCCGGTTGCTGCACGATCCGGTTGACACCTCCACCGGTGATGGCGCCGGAGGTTCGGGCAGTGTCAGCGGCGCCGGAACAGTGAGCGGGGCAGGACCGTGGCCATGAACCTCCGCCAGTGACTCTGCGGCTGGGCCAGCCCGCGACGGACATCCTGGGTCATCGTGGCCAGCCGGCGAGTGCCGTCGGTGTCGTCGAAGTGCTGCGCGTATCGCGACTGCTCGACGAGCAGTGCCACCCGGCTCATGGTCTCCGACTCGGGCTGCGGCAATTGCCCCCCGATCTGCTGGCCGATCCGGCGGGGCGACTCGCCGTCGGGCCAGGATCCGCCGTAGTCGGCAACGGTGTCTCGGATCTCGGCCCAGGCCGACTCGATGCGCTCGACCGGAGGCGCATCGCTGGACAGCCGGACGCTACGCCGCCGGACCCGCAGGGTTGCCGGTGCCGCGAGCACGAGGAGACCGAGCAGACTCAAGCCGACGATCAGCACGGTGTGAACCCAGCTGCTCCCCGATGCGCTGCCGGCGTCGGCGGTGTTCTCGGAGGCGTTGTCGGTCGGCGCCTTCGCGGACTCGCCGGCCGATGTGTCGCTCGAGGCACTGGGTTCGCTCGTTCCGGGCCCGGACGGCTGTTCGGCAGACTCCAAGGTCCATGACGGGGCTGTTCCGGTCAGACTGGCTGGGGTCGGTTCGTAGCGAACCCAGCCGTAACCGGCGTAGAACAACTCCGGCCAGGCGTGCATGTCGTGAATGGAGACACTCCAGGTGTCGGCGCCCACCTTCTTGCCCGGCAGGAAGCCGACGGCAACCCGGGACGGGATACCGACGGCGCGGGCGAGGACGGCCATCGATGCGGCGAACTGCTCGCAGTAGCCCGTCCGATCGCGGAGGAGGAAGTTCTCCAGGGCCTGATAGCCGCTACCCGGCTGCGGGTCGGTGTTGTAGGTGAACCGGCTGCTTCGGAGATAGGCCTGGATGGCAGCCGCCCTGTCCGCCGGCGTCCGCGCGTCCTTGGTGACCTGCTTGGCCAGCGCGGTGAGCGACCCGGGGAAGTCCCGTGGCAGCGGTTTGGTCACGTCGGCGTCCGCGGGATTGCCGACGCCGGCGTTCACGAACTGTTTCGGGTCGGGGGTGACGTCGACGCTCTGCACGGTGTACGACAGGTTCCGGGTCGAATCGATCCGGTTCACCCGCGTCGTCGACAGCACCATCAGCGAGTTCGGGTCATAGGCCCAGGAACCGTCCGCGCTGAAACTGCGCGGCGCATACGGCAGCGGAAGGTACTCCGTGCCGAAGTCCAGGATCTTGATCGAGGTCGTGTGCCGCGGCATTCCGCTGTCGTTGAGCCCCGGGATCTGACCCAGCGATTCACCGTCGGTCAGTCGCATCTGCACGTTGCCCCAGCCCGCGGCGCTGAACCGGGGGAGCGAGGCCATCCGGAGGTACTCCCCGTTCGGGGAGTCGGTTTCGTAGCGCAAGATCTCGGCGTTTCGAGGTGGGTTGAGATTGCGACGGAGATCGAGGGTCGGATCAGCCAGTTGCAGGGGTCCGCCGCCGCCGACGCCGTTGCCCAGAGTGCCGCCGGGCAGGGTGAAGGTCGGTAGCGCTACGGCGAGCACGACGGTGGCCACCAGGGCGGGTGCGCCGATCAGGCCGGCCGCCCGCCAGACCACCGGATTGGCCGTCCCGTATCCGTCGGCGGAGTCGCGGGAGAGCCCCCGGGTCCACCTCGCGGTGGTGTTGAACCCGTCGGCGACCAGCACCCCGAGATAGCCGGCGGCGATGCACGCGAAGCTGAACACACCGGTGTCCGTCCCGAGCCCGACGGCAGGAACGGCGAAAACCGAAGCAGTCGGCAACAGGGCCCATGCGGGGCGATCCAACCCGATCGCCACCACGTCCAGGATGAGCATGAGCACGCCGATGGCCGAGACGATCATCAACTTGACACCGTCGTTCGGCTCCATCGGAGCGGACTGGGTCGCCATGTGTTCGACGCCGGACCGCAGCAGATCGGCGAGGTGAGCAGACCACCCTCCATCCTCGCCCGGCATGGCGCTCACCGAGACGAACAGGTATCCCGCCAGCACCACGAACTGCGCCGTCGCCACCGTGATCGCGCCAAGCCGGAGTCTGCGCAGACCGATGCCCACGACGGCGATGAGCACGATCAGCAACCAGCTCATACCGAGGAAGGACCGGTCGGCGGTCAGCGGCTGAACAGTGAAGCTCGCCAGCACCATCGCGAGCGCCGTCGCGATGCCCAGCCGGTCGCTGCTGCGCAGCCGCCCGCCGGGGGTGCGGGTGTACTGACCACCCAGCGAGGAGAGCGTGCTCATGCCGATGTTCCGAGACGGTCCAGCGCGGCCCATGCTGCGGGCACGCTCATCTCGCGGCTGACCTCGACGACCCGCCACTGGTCGTCCCGCAACAGCTCGACCGCATTCTCGTGCTGGCGTCGCCACCTGGGTTCGGCGGGTGACTCGGCGAAGCTGTCGACGTCCAGCAGCATCGCGATCCCGTGAGCACGGTTACGCCTCGCGCGCAGCAACACATTCGCGTCCTCGGTCGCCAACCGGCCCATGATGCCCACCACCAGTTGGCTGGGCTGATCGACGCTTGCGGATTCGACGGCGTAGTGCAGCGACTGGGTGCTCCTGGGCCGAAGATCGGTCAGTCGGTTCATCACGACCTCCGCCGAGGCGGAACTGTGCTGGCCGAGACTTCCACCGATCCGCAACGACCCATCGGCCTCGTAGATCTCGACGCTGAAGCCGTCGGAGAGGAAGTGGATCGCCACCGAGGCGGCGGCGGAGATGGCCCACTCCAAGGAATTGTGCATGCCCGGCCCGGCGTGCGCCCGGACGCGCGAGTCGAGGATGATCGACGCGCTCGGGTCCCACGCCTGTTCCTCCCGGCGCACCATCAGGTCGCCGAGCCGTGCCGTGGAGCGCCAGTGGATCCTCCGGACGTCGTCGCCTTGGCGATACTCCCGGACCAGCGCATCGTCTTGACCGACCGCGCCGATCCGGTGCGGCCGGGCCTCGCCGGCGCTGCCCGCTCCACCGGAGGCGCGCATGGTCGGCAGCGGGAAGACCTGTGGAGTGATCATGACTTCACTGGTGGCCACGAACCGACGATCGAGGCGAACCAGACCGAACGGATCGGTGGTGCGCACCATCAACGGACCGGTGTGGAAACGCCCGCGCACCCGGCCGAGCAGCGGATACTCCACCTCACGCCGCCAACTCAGATCGGCCCGGTCGACGAGGAAGCGCGGCCGCGAGCCGAGATCCGCGGGCACGGCATCTTCCAGCATCAAGATGCCGGCCGGCAACCGTCCCTCCTGACCGAGCACCAGCCGTCCTCGCAACGGGGACCCCAGCGGCACCTGGGCTGGCTCGACGTGGCGCTCGCACGACATCTTCAACCTGGCTCGCGCGACCAGCACGGCAGCGACCACGGGCAGCAGGACCACGAGCAGCCCGATCCGCATGATGTCACGCTGACCGGCCAGCATGGCCACCGCGACGATCGCCAGCCCGACGATCACGAAAGCGCGACCGCGGCCGGTGAGCAGCCGCCATGGCTTACCCATCAGCAGGGTCCGAAGGTGGTGTGGAGCACGTCACCTCCGGTCCGGGATGCGCACCGAGGTGACGGCGTGGGAAATGATGTCGGCGACGCTACGTCGGGCGAGCTGGGCGTCGGTCGACGCAAGGACGCGGTGGGCCAGCACGACCACGGCCAGTGCGGCCACGTCGTCGGGTGTGACGAAGTCGCGACCGGCGAGGGCGGCGGCTGCCCGGCTGACCCGGAGCAGTTGCAGGGTCGCGCGCGGGGATGCGCCGAGGCGCAGGTCGCGAGTGTTTCTGGTCGCGTTCACCACCGACACGATGTAGTGCTTGACCGCCGGCGCGACGTAGACGGTCCTGACGACTTCGATCAACCCACGGATCGTCTCGCCGTCGGTCACCGGCCGCAAGGCGATCAGGGGATCGGCACTACCGTGGGAGTCGAGGATCTGTAGCTCGGCGTTCGGCGTGGGATAGCCCATCTCGATCCGGGCCATGAACCGGTCGCGTTGTGCCTCGGGCAGCGGATAGGTGCCCTCCATCTCTATCGGGTTCTGGGTCGCGACGACCATGAACGGCGGTTCGAGCAGGTACGTCGTGCCGTCGACGCTGACCTGGCGTTCCTCCATCGACTCCAGCAACGCGGACTGGGTCTTCGGGGAGGCGCGGTTGATCTCGTCTCCCACCACGATGTTGGCGAAGATGCCGCCGGCCTTGAACTCGAAGTCGCGGGTCTCCTGGTTGAACACGGAGACTCCGGTGATGTCGGAGGGCAGTAGGTCCGGTGTGAACTGGATCCGCCGCACGCTGCAGTCGATGGAACGGGCGATCGCCTTGGCGAGCATCGTCTTGCCGACCCCCGGCACGTCTTCGACGAGCAGGTGACCCTCGGCCAGCAAGACCGCCAGAGCCAGATCGATGGCCGACCGCTTGCCCTCGATGACGCTCTCGATCGCTTCGCGCACCCGGCCCATCACCGTGACCACGTCGCCCAGCGACGAGGTCGCCTTGGCGGGATCTCGGCCGTGACCATTGCCGAGCCTGCCCCGCACTTCGGTCACGGGAAGGGCGGGATCGTCCACCTCGACCGGGGGACGTGCTGATGCGCTGCCGCCCGCTCCCAGGCCGCCACCTCCGAAACTCAGGCTCACAGCACCTCCGTGTTCGGGGTCCGGGACCCGGGCCCTCGACCATGCTAGATCGCGGCGCCTGGGCGCACGACTGATTCTGCGACCCGACCGCCCGCCGCAGCCGACTCGCGCCTCCCAACCCTATGCGCATTCGGCACAGGTTCTCAGATGCTCTCCGCGGCACGGATCCGGCGCCCGCAGGCCCTGCTGCCGAGCGACCTGTCCCACCCGGCCGAGACCGATCGGACACGTACGCCGTCGAGTCGGCACAGTACCGACCACCGGGTCTGGACGGCGCGCCACGTCCTGCAGCAGACTGCGATCTGCCGGCGTTCTCCGCCGATCCCGAGAGGTCCTCATGACGATCAGTCGGACTCCCAAAGGTCACCGCATCCCCCGAAAGATCACGCGGGCCGTGCTCGCCTTGATGCTCGGCGCCACCTTGGTGGCTGGCCCCGCCGCCGCGGCCGGCGCAGGGCCGAGGCACAGCGGATCGGTGTCGCTGCGGCTGATCTCGTTCAACGACCTGCACGGCAACCTGGAGCCGCCCAGCGGCTCGTCTGGCCGGGTGACCCTGTCCGACGGGAGCACCGTCGACGCAGGCGGGGTCGCCTACCTCGCCACCCACGTCAAGCAGTTGCGGGCGCAGGCGAGGAACTCGCTGGTGGTCAGTGGCGGCGACAACATCGGGGCATCTCCACTCCCGTCGGCGCTGTTCCACGACGAGCCGACGATCGACGCGCTGAACGCGATCGGGGTCCGCGCCAGCGCGGTCGGCAATCACGAGTTCGACGAGGGGTACGCCGAGCTGAGACGGATCCAGGTGGGCGGCTGCCACCCCACCGACGGCTGTGAGTTCGAGTCGTCCTTTCCAGGTGCTCGCTTCCCGATCCTCGGCGCCAACGTCACCCGCACGAACGGGCTGCCCGCGCTGCTCCCGTTCTCTGTCGAGTTCGTCGATCGGATCCCGGTGGCCTTCATCGGCATCACCTTGAAGGGGGTGCCGGACGTGGTGGTCCCCAGCGCTGTCAAGGGCCTCGCGTTCGGCGACGAGGTGGCCGCGATCAACCGTACGTCGCGGTTGCTCGCGAAGTTCGGGGTCAAAGCACAGGTGGTGTTGATGCACCAGGGCGACGACAGTGAGGGCGGCGGACCGAACGATTGCAACATCGATCCGGCTGCTCATCCGGCGACGTTGATCGCCAAGCGCTCGACGGCGCAGGTCGACGCGTTCGTCACCGGGCACACCCACCAGCAATACAACTGCACGCTCGACGACCCGTCCGGCCAGCCGCGTCCGGTGATCCAGGCGGCATCGTTCGGTCGGCTGCTGTCGGTGCTCGATTTCAAGATCGACACCCGTACCCGTGACGTGGTCCGCAGCGCGACGAAAGCGAAGAACGTCGTGGTCACCCGCGACGTCGCGCCGGACCCGGCGGTGAGCAACATCGTGCAACGCGCGGTCACCGAGTCGGCCCCGATCGCCAACGAGCAGGTCGGCAGCATCACCGCCGACCTGCTCGGCCGCGGCAGCAGGGACCCCGAGATCCCGCTCGGGGACGTGATCGCCGACGCCCAGCTGGCCGCAACCCAGCCCAACGGTGCCCAGATCGCCATCACCAACCCCGGTGGCATTCGCGGCGATCTCAGCTACGCCTCGTCCCCGGCCGGCGAGGGGGATGGCGTGGTCACCTACGGCGAGGCGTTCGCGGTGCAGCCGTTCTCCAACATCATGCAGACGATCACCTTGACCGGCGCCCAGCTCGAGGCGGTGCTGGAGCAGCAAGCCGACAACCCCGGAACCGGCCAGACCCGGTTCCTGCAGATCAGCGACGGGCTCAGCTACACCTGGAACAGCGGCGCCGTCGTCGGCAGCAAGGTCTCCGACCTGACGTTGAACGGCACGCCGATCGCGCCGGGTGCCCCGTACCGGGTGTCGGTGAACAACTTCTTGGCGTCCGGTGGCGACGGATTCAGCGTGTTCGCCGAGGGCACCGACCTCACCGGCGGGCCGATCGACCTGGACGCGTTCGTCGCCTACCTGCTGGCCCATCCGAAGCTCTCCCCACCTCCGGCCGATCGGATCACCGTGGTGCAGTGATCTGCAGGCCGGTGGCGCTCCTCACCAACCGCAGCCCCGCCTTCACGATCGCCATCTCCCGCTCGAACGATCAGCTGGGACCCCACCCGCCCGCTCCCCTTCGCCGGGAGCGGGCAGTGTCGTCATGACCGGGCGTGACGTGTACGCGGACGGCCGACTCCTGCGCTGAGCCCCGCCGGACGACTACAGCGTCGGCATCGTGCTCGCAGGATCGCGAGCGGTCGTGCGTTCCTCGGGTGGCGGCCCCGGGCAGCAGTCACGCGCGATGGACGCCGACCGAGTGAGATTGCCTGCGCGGTCGGAGTGGAAGTGCCCGGCTTGCGAGATCGACCCGCACGCGGCCGCGGTCAACGACACGCGGTGCCGAATCAGCTGAGAAACACCACTCACCAGACACTGCCGGTGGGGC
>JBBSQJ010000011.1:0-31418 GCA_038257965.1 Propionibacteriales bacterium | reverse complement strand
GGTCTCGGCGATCACGCAACGGCCGGGAATGGCCGGAGGAGCGAACTTGGCCGGGACCCCGGACGCGCTGTAGTCGTACGGGTCGGCGAGCCGGAAGAGCCAGCGCTGCGTCGTCACCTCCTCGATCGCGGGCGGGATGGCCTTCGACCGTGCAGTGGCCAGCGCTATCCACATCCCTACGTCGGGCCCGTCGGCGTACACCCGGTAGAAGTTCTCGAGCAGTTTGAGCCCCTCGAAGTCGTCGTACTCGTCCCGCAGTACCCCGAGTCCGTCGACCAGGATCACCATCCTCCGATGCTCGCCCTCGGTGGCACGGCGACGATCGAGCTCTTGGCGCAGGTACTTCAGGAACCTCACCTGCTGCTCGCGGTTGCCGGTGCCGACGTAGGCGGCCGCGTGCGGGAGATCCGACAGCGGCGCCAGATCCCGGGTGCCCAGATCCAGCACCAGGAGGTCCAGGTCCTTTGGGTCGTACGCATCGGCCAGGGTCAGTGCCACCGAACCGGATCGTCGGCCAAGGCGATCTGGACGACCGAGCCATGCAGACCGCCGACCACTGGATCCTGGCCCGCTGCTCGGCCGGCCAGTCCCAGTCCGACCCGCGTACCGAGGGGCTCGGGCCAGACGGGTCGCGGCGGCGGAAAGCCCAGCTGCGCGTTCGCGTCGACTACGGCGTCGATGAGGAGATCCAGATCCGTGGGAGCGTCCTCACCCAGCGAGGTGGTGTCGGACTTCTGCTCGTCGCGGTCGAACCGGACGGGATGAACGTCGACCAGCTTCGAGGTCTGAGCCTCGGCGCGCCCCGTAACCAGCGCCGTCTGCACCGGCGTGATGTCGTCCTGGCCGAGCTTCACGTACGCCCTCCTCCACTGGGTCCGGCCGATGGCCGACGCGGCCGGCACGCCGATCACATTGGCCGAGTCCTCGCGACTCTGTACCCGGAGTGCCACCCGCAGGTTGGTGTTGGCCAGGATGTCCTCGTTCACCACCCCGGCTGGTCGCTGGGTGGCGAGAATCATGTGCACTCCGAGGGTGCCGCCCGACAGCAGCCACGCTCACCAGCGACTTCAACACGTCGGGATAGTCCTTGGCCAGCATCGCGAACTCGTCGATGACCAGGAGCAGCCTGGGCATCGGCTCCGCCGGATTGGTGGCGAGGTAGGCCTCGAGGTTGTCGATGCCCTCGCCTGCGCGGGCGAACATCTGCTGGCGGTAGCGCAGCTCGGCCTCGAGGGCGGTCAGCGCCCGGTCGGCGAGCTGCTCGTCAAGGTTGCTGACGGTGCCGATCGTGTGTGGTAATCGCTCGCAGGTCTTGAACGCTGCCCCTCCCTTGAAGTCGATCAGGATGAAGGTCAGTCGGGTGGGGTCGTTCCGAGCGGCCAGCCCCGCCACCATCGATCTCAAGAACTCGCTCTTACCCGAGCCGGTGGTGCCACCAACCAGTCCGTGCGGACCGTCCCTCACCAGATCGATCGCGAACACGCCTCCCTCACCGACACCGAGCGGCGTGGTGATCCGGGTCGAGGACGACCAGCAGCGGCGGATCGCGGCCGCGCTCAGCTCTTCGATTCCCAGCAGGGGTGGGAGCCGGACCAGGCTGGGCAGCAGGCCGCCGGGGACGGACAGCTCCGGGTCGTCGAAACGCGCCAGATCCGACGAACAGGCGTGGGCGGTCGCGACGCTGATGCCGGCGAGAACCACGTCGTCGACACTTGTCCGGTCGCCCGGCCGGGTGACCAGTCCCGTCGCGTCGCGACGGACATCGACAACTGTCGTGCAGGACGCCGGCAACTGCTCCTCGGTCGCGGCGATGACGATGCCGGAGACCTGGACGGCCGGCCGGTCGCCCGAGGAATGACCGCCCGAGGAATGACCGCCCGACGGGCGACCGTAGCCGAGTAGTTGCCGAGCCGGAGCGTCTCGTCCCTCGGTGAGCACATCGGAGTCGAGGACGAGCAGCATCGTTCGCGTCGGGTGGGCGTCGACCCCGTCCCGCAACGCGCGCAGGAGAGCTTCGCTACGGCCACGTTCGGTCGAGATCCAGCGCCCACCGGAGCCGTCGCCCAACCGACGCACATGCGGCAGCCAGCCGGCCCAGGACCAGGCAGCGTCGCGGCCCGGATCGCAGAAGACCCCGACACAGAGATCGGCCGGTCCGCAGTGCGTCGCTGCCTGGCAGATCAGACTGCGGGCGACGGCGAGGCAACCCTCCCGCTCGCCCACGATGCCGACGACGCCGGCGCCGTTCAAATCGATCTCGACCGGTGCGCTCGCCAGGACCGCCTCGTCGACGGCTCGTTGCACCTCGTCGGCTAGCCGGCGGTTGCTCGAACCCTCCAGGGGCGGCTGCCAACTCACGTTGCCGACGCCGGCGTTGAGCATCAGATAATCCTTGACGGGCGGCCGTCGGCACCACCGTGGAACAGAAGCGGCGGCGGAAGAAGGACGTCCGCGAGTCGGATCAGGCCTTCGACACGGCCCTCGAGGTGTTCCGATCCGACCTCGAGGCGGCCGCCCGGATCGAGCGAGAGCGTCGACGCGAGCTCGCGCCGGACCCGGCACTCACGCTCCGTCGGGCGGATCTGCCGACCACAGGCTTGTGGCAACGGCCATCACGGGGCTGAGGGCGGCGAACAGCGCAAAGCGCAGGTCGCGCATCACCATCACCATCACCACCGCCATCAGCAGCGGGGCGAGGATCGCCGCCAGTCCGAAGCGCGCGGGAGGTGGAGGGTCCTTCCTGGTCGGTGGCTCGATCGGCTCCGGCGACGGCACCAACCCGGCCCGTGGTGGCCGATTGAACGGCACGGTGGCCGAATGCGTGAGGTTCTGGACTGTGCCCGGCGCGGGAGCCAGCGCCTCGCTCGAGCCCTGCCACAGGGTGATCGCGGCGCCGCCGACGAGCACCACGGCGTGGTTGCCGACCAGGATCCCGTCCTCATCCACCTCGACACCGTCGACCATTGTTCCGTTGGTCGAGCCGCTGTCTCGAACCCGCAAGCCGTCTCCGTCGTGCTCCACACTCGCGTGACTCCACGACACGCTCGGGGAATCGATCGTGACGTCGGCCTGGGGCGAACGACCGATCAGCAGGGGGCGGTTCTGCGGCACGGGGACGGTCAGTCCAGAGTCCATCCCGCCGGAGACCGAGGCAGCCCATCCGAGGATCGCCTCGGCGTGCTCCGCAGGCGACCGTCCGAGCGAACTGCCCTCCAGCAGACCGACGCTGCGGACCAGGTCTCCGGCGAGGTGGCGCCGGTCGTCGACCCAGAGCGTCTCCTCCGGCGACAGCACCACGTCGCAGGCATGCTCGACGAGATCGACCAGAGTCGCCTTCTCTGCAGCCTGCGCCAACTCGACCTCGTGGCGGACGCCGTCGACGTCGATCACCAGATGCACCCGGTCCTCCTCCTCCTCCCTCGGGCTGCGACAACCCTAGGCGTAGCGGGTTCGCGGATTGCAGCCGAGCCGCCTCCGTCAGCGATCAAGGCGGAGCCGCGGCGAACCAGAACAGTGCCGGGGCGTTGGACGGCGGTCTCATGCCCGGTGACACCGGCGTGGCGGCCAGCGCGACGACGTCGCCATCGGCGACCGCTGTCGCATGCGAGAAGTCGAGCGAAGCTCCAGCGAGTCCATCAGGCGACCCGAGCCGAAGACCGCTGAGGTTGGTGGCGACCTTCGCCGGATCGGTGCTGTTGGCCGTCTCCGCTGCGCGCACCAGAGCCACCACAGCGTCGTGACTACGGACGTCCGCGGCACCGGCGACCTCACTGAACGGCCTCTCGCCGAAGAGGTCGGTGGTCTCTGAGTCCGCTGCGGTGACACTCAACGCGGAGAAGTACGCGGAGAGCGCGCGCCCGGACTCCGTCGGCTCGAGAGCTCGGACGTCGCCATCGTCGAGACCGGCAGCGACGAAGCTGCCGGCCAGGGATCCGCCGGCTCGGCTCACCGCCTCTGGAAAGGTCGGGCTCAACGCGTCCGAGCTCAGAAACACCGGTGCGTCGACGCCAGCCCCCTTCAAGGCGGAGACCACCAGGCCCTGCAGCGCGGCCGGCCCGGAGATGACCACCGCGTCGAAGGAGGTCAACGACTTCTTCTGCCGCGCGGCGAGTCGGATCGCGAATGCAGCCACGTCCCCGCCCGGCACGAAGACATCCGAGGCGGCCGGCGACAGCCCCTCGACGTCGGCACCGCCGGCGTCGATCAGCAGGGGCTTGCTCAGCCCGCGGCTGTGCAACGCCTCGACCAGACGCTGATCCGTCGTCGTGGCCGCCGGACCGGTGAGCCAGGCGCCAGCCGGCAGACCCTGCGAGCCCGCCACGTACGGCATCAGAACCGGCAGCTGACGCGCGGACGCCTCCTGCAACGCACTCCGGACGTGGTCCCCGGACGTGGCGAGGACGACGCCGGCGACACCGTGGTCGGCCAGCATCGTCACTGCCGCGACCGCGCCGTCGGTGGTGCCCTTGTCGTTGACCGGAACGAGCGTGACGGTTGCACCGCCCATCGCGAACCTGCTGGCCGCGACTCGGGTGCCTTCGGCGGCGTCGCGCCACTGGGCGCCCTCCCCCGGCTGGGAGGTCTGACTGACCACGACCCCGACCGTGAGGTGCGCGGGCACGCCCGCGGTGAGTTCCGCGGTCACCGCTGGGGCCGGCATCTCGGTATGACCGGCGGGGCTGCACGCGGACACGCAGACGAAGAGCAGTCCCGCTCCTGCCGACGCCGCTCGCCCGCGGAGTCCGACGGTCATCGGCCGCCGGCAAGGTGGAATGCGTAGACGGTGCGATGCTGCACGTCGTCCGGCAGGTCCATCGCGAAGGCCGGGAGATCGGCCTGCGCCTGGATCGACGCCTCTGCCTGAGCCTGCCGGAGCATGATGCCGGCGACGTCTTGTTCTCGCACCGCGGCGTAAGCGCTGGTCTGATCCGTGGCGAGCGCGAGCTGGTAGTCCGCGGAACCGGCGGCGGTTGCGCCTTTGGCGACGGTGCCGATCACGCCGGAGCCGCGAACGTTCGGATTTCCGAGGTCCAGCAGGACGTTGGTGAGATCTCGGGTCAGCTGCGTCCGGGTGCTGCCCAGATCGCGGGTTGCCGAGGTCACGTCGCGCGACACCTGGACCAAGGCGGCCGAGGTGGTCGAGGACAGGGACCGGCTCGCCTGCTGCTGGGCCCGGTCCAGATCCGCCCGTTGCTGGTCGATCGCCTTCGCGCCCGACTCCTGCAGAGTCTTGGCCGCGGACGCGAGCCCCGCTGCGGATTTGTCGAAGGCGTCGCCAAGCTGGTCACTGCTGACCTGGCCCTGATCGGAGACCTTGTCGATCGCGGCGTCCAGATTGGCGGTCGACGCCCCCTCGGCAGCCGCCTTCAGGGCCTTGTCCAGCTCGACTTTCGCGCTCGCGTATTTCTTCTCCAGATCGGTGAGCTCGACGTCGAGGCCCCGGAGTTCCGTCAGCGCCTCATTCGCCGTGGCGTTGACGTCCCCCACCGTCTTGCGGCTTGCGGTCAGGTCCTTGGAGGCGGCCGTGATGGCGGCGCCCACCGCGGCGAGGCTCGTTTGGGTCTGCCCGAGCGACTTGCCGAAAACGCTGTCGGTCCTGGTGGTGTCGGTATCGGCAGCCAGATCGGTCCAAGCCTTCGCCTGATCCGCCAACCGGGTCGACATCGGCGCCTTGTACGGCTCCGGCGGTTCCAGCGCGGTCGTCTGGTCTTTCGTGTCCGGGCAGGACCGTGGAACAAGATAGGAGCGGAGAACCTCGACCTGGGCCGCGGTCAATGTGCCCGGCTTTGTGCCGTCGCCGACCAGCTTGCAGAGGGCGGCGGCAAGCTCTTGATTCTGCGCTGCCATGGAGTCAGCCGGGTCCGAGGTGCCCGCGGCGTTCGTGGTGCCGACCTCCGCGAGGTTGTCGAGCGCACCGGCGTGGATCTTTCCGATCCTCGGCGAGCAGCACATCGGTGTTCTTCACGAGCTCGGTGAGCTGCTCGATCAGCGACGTCACGTCGGCCTGGCTGCCGGCGAAGTCCTTCTCGGGATCGAGACCGTCCGAGACCTCCTGTGCGGTCTTGATGTTCGCGGTGACCCCGGTGAAGCTGGATTTCACCACCTCGAGGGAACAGGTCACGGAGGTAGCGTCCGCTGCGCATGCTCCGTCCTTGTCGGGCTCAGCCGGCCCGATGGTGGTGGCGATGGCCTTCTGCAGCTCCACCTTGCAATCCAGCGTGGTCTTGCCATATGCCTCCAGCTGCGCGGTGACCTGGAGCAGGCTGGCGTAGACACTCCCTCCGGCTTTCGGGGCGCTGACTTCGGATTCGCAGCCGGAGCCGGAGACCGACACCGTGGGCGCGGGGGCGGAGGTGTCCCCGAGCAGCGCGTCGATCTGGCTCACGGTCGAAGCCAGGCTCTCCAGGGTGCTCGAGTTCGTCGCCTTCACCGATGCTTTCAGGGCGGTGTGCAGGGCGCCCAGGTTCTGGTCGGACTGTTTGAGCGAGATGTCGATCTGTTTGGTGTCCCGCTGGAGGTCGACAACAGTCTTGGTGCCGAGCGTCTTCGACGTCGTGTCCAGGGTCCTGCGAACCTTCGAGATCTGCGTGCTGGCTCGGGTCAGCACGCCGTTGACATCACCGATCACCCCGATGGTTCGCGAGACCAGCGCCAACTCGTCGGAGTTCTTCGGATTGAAGGCAGCGTCGACCACGCCCCGACCGACGGATCGGTCACCAGGCCCGGCTGCACGCTGATGTCGACGGTCGGGACCACGAAGTCCTTCGCGTCGATCACGAGCCGCAGGGTCGCGGTGGCCGACAGTTGCGGCGGTGCCAGAATCGTCGCCCACTGGACCTGGGTTCCATGATCGGCAGAGCGGCTCAGCACCCCGTTGGTGGTCTCGCCGTTGCCCGATTCGTTCTTCGCCACCGTGACCACCGTGGAGGGGTCCGTGTCCGGCAGGGAAGCGGAGGCGACGACCGTGTGTGGCGCGCCGACCATCGCGGTTGTGGTGTGCGAAGTCCCGCCAGCGTCATAGCTGACCTGCTGGGGCTCAACGGTCAGGTTCTGCACGGCCAGATCGATGGTCACTCGACCCGTGTAGCCGTTGAGATCCGCGAGATCGTTCCCCGACTTCTCCACCGTGCGGTACGTCGGCACGATCCGGACGGGCAGGTCGTCGACGACCTTGCTCGGGTCAAAGGATTCGGAGTAGGTGTCGGCCGCGCCCGTCTGGCCGCGCGAGATGACGATGGTGTGACCGATCCCGCTGACTGATCCGTCGGTCTGCATCGCTGCACTGACCGACTGGAGGACGCGATCTCCCGCGGCCGGTGGTGCAACATCAGCTGCGTCCTGCTGATTCGACGACCACGGCCGGAACAGGGCGAGGCTGACCACGAGAGCAGCAACGACCACCGTCACCCCGGACACAAGCAGAAGCTTGCGATTCCTGAGTAGGCGGGTGAGACCCGGCATCGGAGACCCTTTCCTGGCACTGAGGTGCTCGCAAGGCCCCTTGTCGGCCCCGAGTCCGGGCAATGCTAGGCGCTATCAGGGGTCAGATCGAAACTCCGAGCGCCCAAGGCTCAGCTATCAGGCGAGAATTCTTCTTCAACCCGCCCGAAACCGGCCGACGCCGGCGCGGGTCCGACTCAGCCCGCCAGTCTCGTAGCGGCTGTTCTCCTCGAAACCGGCTTTCTGATGACTGCCGGAGTGTTCTTGGTCGCGGCGTTCTTCTTGGTCGCCGCCGTCTTCTTGGTCGCGGCGTTCTTCTTGGTCGCGGCGGTCTTCTTGCTCGTGGCGGTCTTCTTGCTCGCGGCGGTCGCGGCGGCCTTCTTGGCGGCGGCGGGCTCGTCCACCAGACTGGGCTGGGCCGGGCCGACGGGCACCTCGTGTCCGTCGAGAATTCGTTGGAGGAACTCCCCGGTGTACGACCGAGGGTTCGCCGCGATCGCCTCCGGAGTCCCCTCCGCGACCACCATGCCGCCCCGTGTGCCACCGTCAGGACCCATGTCGATCAGCCAGTCGGCGGTCTTGATCACGTCGAGGTTGTGCTCGATGACGACGACGGTGTTCCCCTGGTCGACCAGCCGGCCGAGCACGCCGAGCAGCTTCCGGATGTCCTCGAAGTGGAGGCCGGTGGTCGGCTCGTCGAGGACGTACAGGGTGCGACCGGTCGAGCGCTTCTGCAGTTCGCTGGCCAGCTTCACCCTCTGGGCCTCGCCACCGGACAACGTGGGCGCCGGCTGACCGAGCCGGACATAGCCGAGCCCGACGTCGACCAGCGTGCGGAGGTGACCGGCGATCGACGGCAGAGCCGCGAAGAAGTCCGCGGCCTGCTCGATCGGCATGTCGAGCACCTCGGCGATCGTCTTGCCCTTGTAATGGACCTCCAGCGTCTCGCGGTTGTAGCGCGCGCCGTGACACACCTCACATGCGACATACACGTCGGGCAGGAAGTTCATCTCGATCTTGATCGTGCCGTCGCCGGCGCAGTTCTCGCAGCGGCCGCCCTTGACGTTGAAGGAGAACCGGCCGGGCTGGTAGCCGCGCACCTTCGCCTCCGGGGTCTCCGCGAAGAGCCTGCGCATGTGATCGAAGACACCCGTGTACGTCGCCGGGTTGGACCGCGGCGTCCGCCCGATCGGCGACTGGTCGACGTGGATCACCTTGTCGATCAGATCGGAGCCGGTGATCGACCGATGTCGGCCCGGCACGTCGCGGGCGTTGTAGATCTTCTTTGCGAGCGCGGTGTAGAGGATGGAGTTGACCAGGGTGGACTTGCCCGAACCCGATACACCGGTGACGGCGATCATCTGTCCGAGCGGGAAGCTGACCGTCACGTCGTGGAGGTTGTGCTCGACGGCGTTGTGCACGGTGAGTTGGCGCCCGTTGGTGCGCGGCCGGCGGCTGGCCGGCAGCGGGATGCTGCGCCGGCCGGACAGGTAGGCGCCGGTCAGCGAGTCCGGGCTGTCGAGCAGCTCCTGCACCGTCCCGGACACCACAACATGCCCGCCGTGCTCCCCGGCGCCTGGGCCGATGTCCACGGCCCAGTCGGCGGTGCGGATCGTGTCCTCGTCGTGCTCGACCACGATCAGGGTGTTGCCCAGGTCGCGGAGCCGGACCAAGGTCTCGATCAGCCGCCGGTTGTCGCGCTGGTGCAGACCGATGCTGGGCTCGTCGAGCACATACAGCACGCCGACCAGACCGGAACCGATCTGGGTGGCCAGTCGGATCCGTTGCGCCTCGCCACCGGACAAGCTGCCCGTCGGGCGGCTCAGTGACAGGTAGTCCAGACCGACGTCGAGCAGGAACCTCAACCGCTCGTTGATCTCTTTCAGCACCCGTTCGGCGATCTGCCGCTCCCGATCGGTGAGCTCGACGGTATCGAGGAATTCGGCCGCCTGGTCAATGGAGAGGTTGGCGATCTCGGCGATGTTGCGCCCGCCCACCGTCACGGCCAACGACGACGGCTTGAGTCGCGCACCCTTGCAGACGTTGCACGGCACCTCGCGCATGTAGCCGGCGAACCGCTCCCGGGAGGTGTCGGTCTCCGCCTCGGCATGGCGGCGCTCGACATAGGCGATCACCCCCTCGTAGCGGGCGTTGTAACTCCGCTCGCGGCCGTAGCGGTTCCGATAGGTGACGTGGACCTGGCCCGGAACACCGTAGAGAACGATCTGCTTCGCGGCGTCGGGCAACCGATACCACGGGAGGTCCATGCTGAAACCGGACGTGTTGGCGAGGGCGTCCATCAGACGTTGGAAGTAGTCGGCGACGTGCACCGACGACCACGGAGCGATGGCGCCGTCGGCGAGCGACCTCTCGTCGTCGGGCACGACGAGCTCGGGATCGACCTCCATCTTGGTGCCCAGCCCGGAGCACTCCGGGCACGCGCCCCACGGGCCGTTGAACGAGAACTGCCGCGGCTCGAGCTCGTCGATGGCGATGTCGTGTTCGTTGGGGCAGGCCATCTTCTCCGAGTAACGCCGCTCCCGACCGGGATCGTTCGCGTCCAGATCGACGAAATCTACGCTGACCACACCCTGAGCGAGACCGAGTGCGGTCTCCACAGAGTCGGTCAGCCGTCGCTTGACGGTATCTTTGACGGCCAGCCGGTCGACCACCACGTCGATGTCGTGCTTGCGCTTCTTGTCCAGGGTCGGCGGTTCGGTGAGCGCGATCACCGCACCATCCACCCGAGCCCGGCTGAAACCCTGGCCGGCCAGCTGTCGGAACAGGTCGACATACTCACCCTTGCGACCACGCACCACTGGCGCCAGCACCTGGAACCGGGTGCCCTCCGGCAAGCCCATCAGTCGGTCGACGATCTGTTGAGGCGACTGCTTGCTGATCGGCTCACCACAGATCGGGCAGTGCGGTCGGCCCGCGCGGGCGAACAGCAGCCTCAGGTAGTCGTACACCTCGGTGATGGTGCCCACCGTTGACCGTGGATTGCGGCTCGTCGACTTCTGATCGATCGAGACGGCCGGCGACAGTCCCTCGATGAAGTCGACGTCCGGCTTGTCCATCTGTCCCAGGAACTGCCGTGCATAGGCCGACAGGGACTCCACGTATCGCCGCTGGCCCTCGGCGAAGATGGTGTCGAACGCGAGGCTCGACTTCCCGGATCCGGAAAGCCCCGTGAACACGATCAACGCATCCCTGGGAAGGTCGAGGGAGATGTTTCGCAGATTGTGCTCGCGGGCACCCCGCACGATCAGCCGGTCAGTCACGACGGACATGGTATGAGCCCGCACCGACAGTGATGAACTGCCGCGGTGGACGACGGGCGGCTCGGCCGTGCCGCGCGCGCCGCGCGGCACGTCCACGCCGCGGTCGATCACCGGGTTAGGTTTGTGGACATGTCCGAGCACAGCGAGCCCAAGGACCAGCTGACCGAGGTGCGGCGGCTGCTGAGCGAGGCCACCCACCGACTGCTCGGCGACACCATCTCCGTCACCGACGAGGACTGGCGCGAACCGAGTCGACTGCCGGGCTGGAGTCGTGGCCACGTGGCGAGTCACGTCGCCCGGCAGGCAGACGCACTCGGACGGCTCGTCGAGTGGGCGCGGACCGGGCAGCCATCGCCGATGTACTCCTCCGACGAGCAACGCAACAGCGACATCGAGGCAGGCTCGGGGCGCTCAGGCCTGGATCTGCAGATCGATCTGGACACCAGCGCCGGGCGCCTGGAAGACGGGTTCGACCGCCTCGACGCCGAGGACGGTTGGGACGCGGTGGTCGAGCTCCGTGGTGGAAAGCAGACGCCGGCGCGACTGCTGCCAGTCGCCCGCCTCGGCGAGGTCGTGCTCCATCACATCGATCTCGACGCCGACTTCGACGTCGACGACATCGAGTCTGCGGTAGCGCTCTGGCTGCTGGAATGGTGCGCCATCCGTCTCGCCGACCGTGGAGCGTTTCCCTCGCTGCTGCTGGAGCCCCGAGGTGGGCGGTCTATCCACATCGGTCCGACCGAGGACCGACCGCTGGTCGTCAGGGGCAGGCCCGCCCGCCTGCTCGGCTGGCTCAGCGGGCGAGGCACGGCCGACGGGGTCGAGGGAGCCGACGGGCTGACCCTGCCGCCGTACTGAGCTGACCCTGCCGCCGTACTGAGAGTCCATCCCGACGTTTCGGCGCATCGGGGTTGGGGCGCCCGCAGAAAGTTCGACAATCAGTGGTCCGACGACCACGTCACCGCAGCTCCCAGCGCCGCGGGGGAACGGACCCCAGCACAGCTTGGTCGATGGGCGCGCAGCACATCGTTGCCCTCAGCGTCACACCTACGCGGAGCCTGTCCTCGCCCGAAGCATCAGCTCCCTCAATTCGAGCGGGCGCCGTGCGAACCCCGGGCACCACGTGGACAACGGCGATGCATGATGGTCCGCGGAGTGCCTCCGACTCCGACAGACACGAACTCACAGGCGAGGAGAAGTTCATGAGCGTGACGCTCGACCCGCAGACGACCGCCCTGGTGCTGATCGAATACCAGAACGACTTCACCACCGACGGCGGGGTGCTGCACGGCGCGGTCGCCGAGGTGATGGATTCGACGGGCATGCTGGACAAGACCGTCGCGGTCGTCGAGGCGGCCCGCGCTGCCGGAGCGACGATCATGCACGCGCCGATCACGTTCGCCGAGGGCTACCACGAGATCTCCTCCCATCCTTACGGCATCCTCAAGGGAGTCGTCGACGGGAACGCCTTCGTGAAGGACAGCTGGGGCGCGTCGATCGTGGACGTGCTCGCGCCGCGGGCCGGCGACATCGTGGTCGAGGGCAAGCGCGGTCTCGACACCTTCGCCAGCACGAATCTCGATTTCATGCTGCGCAGCAAGGGGATCCGGACCATCGTGCTCGGCGGTTTCCTCACCAACTGCTGCGTGGAGTCGACCATGCGCAGCGGGTACGAGAACGGGTATCAGGTCCTCACTCTCACCGACTGTGTGGCGGCGACCTCCCAGGCCGAGCACGACAACGCGATCACGTTCGACTATCCGATGTTCTCGCTGCCGGTGAGTGCCGAGGACGTCATCACCGCGCTCGGCGCGGACGGCACACCGCAACCACGATCTCTCCAGCCAGACCTGGACACTGGGCGATGACCGGAGCGGGACATGTCGAGCCGGGCGGTTCGGCACTGGTCACCGATCTCGGCGGCGGCGTCGAACTGAGCAAGATCTCGGTGGGACCGATGGACAACAACTCCTACCTCCTGGTGACCGACGGCGACGCGATCTTGATCGACGCCGCGAACGACGACGACCGTCTGCTGAGCCTGCTGGCCAACCGTTCGCTGTCCACGATCGTCACCACCCACCGCCACGGCGATCACATCCAGGCACTCGGCGACGTGGCCGATGCGACCGGCGCGCGGCTGGTCGCCGGTCGGCCCGACGTCGAGTCCATCGAACGTGACGCCGAGGTGACGTCGGTGCTCGGCGTCTGGGACGACGACTCGGTGCCGCTGGGCACGACCTCGCTGGACGTGATCGGACTGGTCGGTCACACTCCCGGCTCGATCGCCTTGGCCTACGCCCCGGCGGCGGGGCCGGTCCACCTGTTCACCGGTGACAGCCTGTTTCCCGGCGGGCCGGGTAAGACGTGGCGGGCCACCGACTTCACGTCATTGATGGACGATCTCGAGACGAAGATCTTCGGCCGCTTCGGCGACGACACGGTGGTCCATCCGGGCCACGGCGACGACACCACGCTCGGCATCGAACGCCCCCGAGTGGACGAGTGGCGCTCGCGAGGCTGGTAGCACACGAGGTGGCTCAACGTCGGTCGATCGTCATCGTCGGGCATCGCGCGGACCCGCGGGTGTCGGCCTTGGCGGCCGTGGCGGCGCGCTCCGGGTTGCCCTACGCCGTCCGATCGCCGGACGCTCCGGAAAGCGACCCGGTCCTGATCAGGGCTGGGCGGCACGGCACGATGTTGCCGATCGTCGACGTGATCGACGATGAGCTGGCCGTCGGATCGGGGACGCCCCGATCGGTCGTGCTGATCGATCCGACGGACCTGGACCTGATCGTCGAACTGGGGTTCCCCCGGGCGCCGGCCCACACCGAGACCGACCTCGCGGTGATCGGTGCGGGCCTGGCGGGGATGGCCGCGGCCGTCGGCGGGGCAACGCGCGGGCTGCGCACCGTCGTCGTGGATCCCACACTGCCCGGCGGATCGTTGGATCCGGTCGAGACGATTGCTGATTACCTGGGTTTTCCCGACGGCGTGCCGGCGACCGAACTCGTCCACAGCGCCACGGTGCAGGCGCGTCGCGCGGGCGTCGTGTTCTTACTGACCGAGAGACTCGAGGAGATCCTCGACCGCGGTGATGGCCTGCTGCTGGTGCTGACCAGCGGTGCGACCGTCGCCTGCCGGGCACTGGTGCTGGCGGTCGGCCAGCACCCCCGGCCGGCTGTCGACGTGGCGCTGCCCGGCGTCTTCGTCGCCGCAACCGACCCGCACGACAGCGTGGCGGTGGCCGTAGGATCTGGGGCGGCGGCGGCCGGGCAGGCCGTGCGCTACCTCGATGACGACACGAGCTCGGTCTGAGCGCGAGCGATGGCTTGGCCCACTGCCCGCGCCTCGATGCCGATCTCGCGGAGCAGGCCGGACAGCACGTTGTTGAGACCGACCAGATACAGACCCGGTGCCGAGGGCAGCGTCGCGACTCCACGGATCCGTGGGCGGCCCCTGGCGTCGAGCACACCGAGTTCGCCCACCAGCCCCTGCAGATCGGCTCGGAATCCGGTGGCCGCGACGATGGCGTCCGGCCGAAGCACCCGACCGTCGACCAGTTCGACCCGGGGGCCGTCGATACCGCGGATGTCGGGCACGACGACGATCCGGCGCTGCTTCACCGCCGCAACGAAACCGTGATCGAGGATCGGCACCGTCTGCGACCGCAGGTACTGGGTGAACCCGTCACCGGGCGGTGCGGGCAGTCCGTAACCGGCCAGGTCCGGGACGCTGATCCTGCGCATCAGGCCGGTGATCGGGTTCAGCAGCGGTTCGAGACAGCGTCGCAGGACGATCCCGAAGACCTGGCTCGGCAGCCCGTGGATGTCGCGACGCACGATGTTGGGCGGCGTTCGCACCGACAGGTCCACATCGCGCGCGACCCGGGACAACTCCGTGGCGATCTCGGCACCGGAATTGCCGGCTCCGACGACGAGCACGCTTCGTCCCGCGTAGCGCGACGGATCGCGGTAGCCCGAGGAATGGCAGAACGTGCCGGGGAACGTGCCGAGGCCCGGCCAGTCCGGCACATCGGGCGTCCGACTCAAGCCGGTCGCCAGGACCACGACGTCGGCCTCGATCGGCCCGTCCGATGTCTGAATCCGCCAGCCCCGCGGCGCCCGCTCGATCCGAGCGACCGAGACCCCGAATCGCGGAGCCAACCCGAACCGTCGGACGTAGTCGTCGAGGTAGGCCACCAGGTCGTCTCGTGGCACCCAGTTGCCGAAGCGGCGTGGAATCCGGGCGCCGGGCAGACCGGAGAAGTACCTAGCCGTGTGCAGCTGGAGGCTGTCGTAGCGGTTGCGCCACGATGAAGCGACTGCGTCGGCTTGTTCCAGCAGGTCGAAGCTCAGACTGCGACGTTTCAACTCGGCCGCGACCGCCAGGCCGCCGGCGCCAGCGCCGACAATGACTGTGCGGGGGACCACCTGCGCACTGTAGTGCTCCGCCGAGCCCATCCCCATAGGGAATCAGTCCAGTACGTACCAGACTCCGACGACGGCCGCCGCCGACACCGAGATGCTGAGCAGGAGGAGCAGGGCGCTGCCGGGCAGGTTCTCGCCGTTGGTGAGCGCACGAAGCGAACGGCGGCCACGCTGAGCCGCGAGCGCCCAGACGAACCCGGTGACGGTCAGACCGGCCGTGCCGACCGGGATCGACCACCAGCCGATAGCCGGCGCCAGCACGCGGAACGAGACGACAGAGCCGACCAACAACGCGAGAACCGTACGCCGCCAGGCCAGAAACGTCCGTTCGGGCTGAAGCCCCGAACGAAACATCGCCGGAGTGGTCATCGAAGCACGAGTCCGAGCAATAGAAGCACCGCGATCGCACTCACACCGGCTCCGATGGGCAGCGAGACCCGGGAGAACGGCAGCGGTTGTGCCTCACGCATCGCCCGTTCGACAGCGCCCCAGTTGAGCCACGCCAGGATCGGCACGGCGAAGCCGAGCAGTAGTGACAGGAGCGACGCGGCCAACCGAAATCCCGGCTGGATGGGCAGGCCGAGCGCCTCGAGGGCGACACCCCCGGCGATCAGCGCGAGCCCGGTGCGAATCCAGGCCAGGAACGTGCGCTCGTTGGCCAGGCTGAACCGCGGATCGGGCTCGGATCCCCGGTCGTAGACCCAGCGTGGGAAGCGGCGCTCAGACATCGCCCGAGTCGACGACCATCTCTCCCATGGCATCCCAGCCGGTGCCGTCGACCTGTCGGCTGATGATCCGTGGTGTACCTGCCAACGCCGTCGGCAGTTCATCGACGGCCGTCTTGAAGTGGTCGCTGTCGACGTGTGGGCCGGCGCCGTCGTCGGTGAACGCCTCGACGAGGACGAACTCGTTCGGATCGTCAACGCTGCGCGACCAGTCGAACCACAAGTTCCCGGGCTCGGCCCGGGTCGCCCGAGTGAAATCCGCAACCAGATCCATCCACCGATCGCTCAGCTCGGGCTTGACCGGGAACTTGACCACGATGAAGTACAAGCGAGCCACCTCCGCGTCGACGGTCCCGACCATCTGCCGGCACCCGCTGGCGACCCTATCCCTGCGTCCGGGCGGTTCGTCAGCTGTCGCCGCTCCGGGCGACGTCGAGGATGGCGCTGATCGCGTCCGCCCAACCGGCCGGATCGGCCATGAAGCCGCCGTGGTCACCGGGAAACTCCACCACCGCCGTACCCAGCTGCTCGGCCAGAGCACGGGTGGACCGGCCGGCGATCTCCTCCCCGGTCGCCGCCCCGATCGCGACGACGATCCGCGGCTCACCGGAGCGGAGCACCTCGATCGCCGGGTGGTAACGAGTGAAGGGCTTGAGCATCCTGGTGAAGAACAACTCGTCGTCTGCTTGCTGCTTCGCCGTCGGTTCCGGCGGCGGTCCCTGCTCCTCACCCCCGTCCCCGGGAACCGCTTCGGCGCCGGGCGGCGGCCAGCTTGCGGGCGCGATGCCGGCCTCGGTAACGGGACCGTCGTGCATCACGAGCGAGATGAACTTGAACCAGCCGGCCCCCGACCCACCCGCCAGGTAGCCCGACTCGACGTCATCGACCGCCGCACGGATCTGCTCCGCGTCGGGCAAGAGGTCGGCCACCGGAGGTTCATGGGCGATCACCGTCCGCACCTTCGGCGGATGGCGGACGGCCAGCGCCAAGCCGGCGACGGCACCGCCGCTGCTGCCGACCACGTCGGCCGACCCGGCGCCGACGGCGTCGATGACCGCCGCCAGGTCGTCCGCCTCGATCTCGGGGGTGACCGGGAGCGACGGATCCTCGACGGTACTCTCGCCCACCCCGTGAGGGTCATACGTGACGACGGTGTGATCGGCCGCGAGCAGGTCGGCGACGGGCCCGAACGGGCCGCTCGTCATCGGTTGCCCGATCAGGAGCAGGAGGGGGCCTGAGCCGCGTACCTCGTAGTAGATCGTCCCGCCGGCAACCTCGATCTGGTGGGTGCTGGACCCGCTCATCCTTGCCTCCAGTGACTAGTGAGCATCGAGCCGGCGTCTGCCGATCCGCTGCTGCTCGACACGCATACCACTAGACCGGCGGGATCAGCGAAACTCATCGCCGACCCGTACGATCGATGCACGCTGATTCAGCGTGGCTCGGCACCGCGTTCGTGGCCGAGCGTGGCGAGCAGATCCTCGTGGATCTCCATCCACACGGTGTGGCAGGAGTCGATCCCGACGCCCGCCACCCACGCGGCGTCGCCGGCCTGCGCCCGGGCGAGCGCACGATCGAAGCGGTCGTCGTAGCCGGCGAAGCGCGAGAGCACTCCGCGGAGTTCCCCGACGATCCCCGACAGCACGGCATCGAGGACGTCGAGCGACTCCAGCACCCGCCGGTCCCACCCGGCATCGAAGTGGTCGTTGCCCGCCAGCGGATCTGTCGCGGTGGGCCTGAGCTGCCAGTCTGTGCAGACCTTCTGGAGCTCTCCGTTGCGCAGGAGGAAGCGCCGGTAGCACGCGCGGACGGCGTCGGCCTGCCCGCTGGCCGCCAGTTCGACGCAGAGCCGGCGCTGGTTCTCGGCCAGGCCTGCCGTGGTGAGCGTCCAGCCCAGCGTTCCCGCGTAGTCCACTCTGGTGACCCAACCGTGGGCCTGGAAGTCCAGCAGGAGCTCAGTTGCGACACGGGGGTCGAGTTCGAACCGCGCGGCAACCTCCCCGTCGCCGGCCATGCCTTTCAGCCGCACGGCGTGCAAGGTCAGCAGGGCGGACGTCGAAACAGCGGCGGTACCCACTTGCCGACAGTACCGACCGTCGACCCGGACCGATCGAGGGCCGATGGTCCCGGCCCCGGCGACCAGTCTGAGCCGGGCAGCGTCCCGCAACCACCGCGACTCGACCTCGCCGTCCGACCGATGTGGCCGAGGTCATCCGGTGGAGTCGGAAGGCACGCGGGTGGCTCAGCACGTCCGGTCGTCGAGGACCACACCCGGCCACTGGGACCACGGCGTCAGTGCAGAACGGGCCGGTAGAGCTCGAACCAGACCGCCAGATCCAGCAGCCGCTCGATGACCCAGCGGGTGCCCTGACCGACGTCATCGGGATGCTCGATCGTCGCCAGCCGCTGCAACCAGGTCGAGTCGAACAAGGCAAGTGCGCCACTCTCGGATGACATCACCGCCTTGGCCTGGTCGAGGATCTGGGTCGTGTAGCCGGCGTCCTGGGTGCTGGGGTACGGGCTCTTCACCCGATCCACCACCGAGCGGGGAAGCAGGTCGGCCGTGGCGTGCCGCAGCAGACTCTTCTCCCGCCCGTCGAAGGTCTTCAGCGACCACGGCGCGTTGAACACATACTCCACCAGTCGGTGGTCGCAGAACGGAACGCGCACCTCGAGCCCGGACGCCATGCTCATCCGGTCCTTGCGGTCCAGCAGGAGGCGGACGAACCGGGTCAGGTGTAGGTAGCTGATCCGACGCATCGTCTGCTCATGCTCGGACTCGCCGTCCAACCGCGGCACCTCCAACAGCGCCTCGTGGTAGCGGTCGCGCACATAGGTCTGCAGGTCCAGCCGACGCATCAGGTCCGGGTGGAACGGACTCGAGGGCGAGGCCCCGCTCTCTCGCCGCGGTGACCCGCCACCGCGCTGCATGCTCATCGCGATCCAGGGAAAGGTGGGCGCCTGCTGGACAGCGGGATCGTGAAACCAGGCGTACCCACCGAACACCTCGTCGGCCGACTCGCCGGACAGCGCCACCGTGGACTGGCCTCTGATCGAGGCGAACAGGAGGTACAGCGACTGGTCGATATCGCCGAATCCGACCGGGAGATCGCGGGCGGTGACGGCGGCGCGCCGGACGGCGGGGTCGGCCAGCGTCGCCGGGTCCAAGACGATGTCGCGGTGCACCGAGCCGACGTGCTCGGCCACCTCGTGAACGTAGGGTGCGTCGGGCGTGGCACGCATGGCGTCCGGCACGAAGTTCTCCTCCTGGCCGACGAAGTCGACCGCGAAGCTGCGGACCGTGTCGTCGCGTTCGGCGAGTTGCCGGGCGGCGAGGGCGGTGAGCGCACTGGAGTCCAGGCCACCGGAGAGCAGGACACACAAAGGCACGTCGGAGACCAACTGGCGGGCGACGATGTCGTCGAGCAGGACGCGGACGTGTTCGACGGTGTCGGCCTGGTCGTCGGTGTGCTCGATCGCGTGCAGCGACCAGTAGGTGTGTTCGCGACGACCGGAGCGGTCCACTCGGAGCACGGTGCCCGGGAGTACCTCCCGCATGCCGTCCCAGATCGCAGCGCCCGGGGTCTTCACGAAGCCGAAGAGCTCCTGGAGCCCTTCGGTCCCTACGGTGGCCTGGACCCGAGGGTGCGCCAGGATCGCCTTCGGTTCGGAGCCGAACAGAACACCGTCGTCGGTGGCGTACCAGTAGAGGGGCTTGATCCCCATCCGATCCCGGATCAGGTGCAGGCTCTCGTCCCGTCCGTCCCATACGGCGAACGCGTACATCCCGTTCAGCCGCTCGGCGACGGCGCCACCCCACTCGAGGTATCCGTGCAGGACCACCTCTGTGTCGGAGTCGGTGTCGAAGACATGTCCCCGCTGCCGCAGCTCGTCGCGCAAGTCGGTGAAGTTGTAGACCTCGCCGCTGTAGACCAGCACCACCTCCGCCTCTGCGCCGGATGGGATGGTCCCCATCGGCTGGGACCCGCCGGGGAGATCGATGATCGCCAGCCTCCGATGTCCCAGTGCAGCGTGTCGGCCGAGCCACAGCCCCTCGGCGTCCGGTCCTCGACAGGCCATGGTCGCCGTCATGGCCCCGACCGTCCTGCGTTCGGCAGCCAAATCGTGCCCGTAGGCCACCCATCCGCTGATCCCGCACACCGCGGTCACCTCCCGACTCGTCCGCAAGAACGCCGTCACGGTACGCCCACTCTCCTCGCTGGATCGACCACTACAGTGATCCGGTGAGTGCGGACGCCATCAGCAACGTCGCGCATGTCCACGACGGGACGATGTGGTCGGCTACCGGGCCGCACGGTCGTACGGGCTGAGGTGTCGGAGCCGGGCGTCCACTCGCACCCCAGCCGCGCCGGACAGGCATTCGTCCTGGCCGCGATACTGCTGCTCGCCCTGAATCTGCGGGTCGCCGTCACCAGCCTCGGGGTGCTGCTGCCCCAGGTCGAAGAGGCGCTGGACATGTCCGGCGCGTTCGCCGGGGCGCTGACGACCGTGCCGGTGTGGTGCTTCGCGGCCATCGGGATCGTCACCCCACTGTTGACCGGCCGGTTCGGCCTCGACCGGACCGCCGCCGTCGCGCTGGCGCTGATGGCCGCCGGACTGCTTGCCCGTCCTTACCTGGACGGCCGCTGGACCTTCTTCGGGCTGACCGCCCTGGCGACCGCGGGCGCCGCGCTCGGCAACGTGCTGCTTCCGGCACTGGCCAAGGAGCATTTTCCGGACCGGCTCGCGCTGATCTCTTCGCTCTACGGGGCGGCGTTGGTGACCGGCACGACACTGGCCTCCGGGATCACCGTGCCGGCGGCCGACGCACTCGGCGGCTGGCGGCCGGGGCTGGCGATCTGGGCCGGCCTCGCGATCGTCGCACTGGTGCCGTGGGTGGCCCTCGGGGTCACCCATCGCGCCAAAGCGCCGCGTGAGGCCCGCTGGCCGCTCCGGGTGGTGGCCCGATCGCGGCTCGCGTGGTCGATGGTGATCTTGTTCGCGGCTCAAAGTGCCACCGCGTACGCCCAGTTCGGCTGGTTCCCCGCCATCTTGATCGACGGTGGGCTGGACAGCGCCCATGCTGCAGCGATGCTGGCCCTGATCACCGGCGTCAGCATTCCGCTCACCCTGCTGTTGCCGGTCGCGATGCGAGCAACCGGGCACAGCGCGACGCTGCCCATCGGCTATGCGGCGGTCACCGTCGCCGGTTGGATCGGCCTCGCTCTGGCGCCCGCCAGCCTGCCCTGGTTGTGGGCCGTGCTGCTCGGAGCCGGCTCGACCGCCTTCACCTGGGTGCTCGCGCCCTGCTGGGCGAGAAGTCTCGTTCGGTGGCGGGCACGGCTGCCCTGTCGGGTTTCGTCCAGGGCATCGGCTACCTGGGGGCGACCGTCGGGCCGCTGGGCACGGGGGTGCTGCACGAGCTGACGGGGTCGTGGACGCCGGCGATCGTGGTGCTGATCGGGCTCGCGGTGCTGATCGGGATCCTCGGCACCATGGTCAATCGCCCCCGCTGGCTCGAGGACGATGTCGACCCGACGGGCATTGACGCGCACGCGACGTGAGGACGAGCTCCCCGAGCAGCACCGCCAGGCCGTTCTCGACCAAGTTTCGTTGCATGTTCGATGGCTGCGACATGTCCAATACCCGACGTCGGCTCCGTCCCAGGTTCGAGCGCGGCCAGAATGGGCCGCACCGCACCCGAGGAGGGCCACCAATGGCCAAGTACCTGTTGCTCAAGCACTACCGCGGCGCACCGGCTGCCGTGAACGATTCTCCGATGCAGGAGTGGAGCCCCACCGAGATCGACGCCCACATCGGCTACATGAACGACTTTGCGGCACGGTTGGAACGCACCGGCGAGTACGTCGACGGGCAGGCCCTCTCCCCGGAGGGCGCGTGGGTCCGGTACGACGGTGCGGGTCGGCCGCCGGTCACCGACGGTCCGTTCGCGGAGACCAAGGACCTGATCGCGGGTTGGATGGTCATCGACACAGACTCCTACGAGCGGGCAGTCGCACTAGCCGGTGAGCTGTCCGCAGCTCCGGGCAAGGATGGCAAACCGATCTACGAGTGGTTGGAGCTGAGACCGTTCCTCACCGAACCGCCGACCGTCACGGAGTGAGACAACCGTGGACGAGGGCCCTCTGCGGGGACTCGTCCCCGCGGTACTCGGCGTCCTCGTCCGCCGCGGAGCCGACTTCGCGACGGCCGAGGACGCCGTTCAAGAGGCGCTGCTGAGCGCCGTGCAGTCATGGCCGGCGGACCCGCCGCGCGACCCCAAGGGCTGGCTGGTGACCGTCGCCTGGCGCAAGTTCCTCGACCTCGTCCGAGCCGACAGCGCCCGGCGGAGCCGAGAGGAGCGCGTGGACGCCGAACCCTCAGCCGGTCCCGCGGAGCGGGCCGACGACACCCTCCACCTGTACTTCCTCTGCGCGCACCCGGTGCTCACGCCGTCCTCCGCCGTGGCGCTCACCCTGCGCGCGGTCGGAGGGCTCACGACCCGACAGATCGCCGATGCCTACATCGTGCCGGAGGCCACGATGGCGCAGCGCATCAGCCGCGCCAAGCGGACCGTCTCCGACGTGCGGCTCGACACCCGAGGCGACTTGCGTACGGTGCTGAAGACGCTCTACCTCGTCTTCAACGAGGGTTACACCGGCGATGTCGATCTGGCGGCCGAGGCGATCCGGCTGACCCGCCAGTTGGCGGCGATGACGCGCCACTCGGCGGGAGCCGAGGAAGTGGCCGGCCTGCTCGCGCTGATGCTGTTGCACCACGCGCGCCGCGATGCCCGGACCGGACCGGACGGATCGCTGGTGCCCCTGGCGGAGCAGGATCGCTCGCGCTGGCACACCGACCTGATCTGGGAGGGGGTCGATGTGCTGCAGGATGCGCTGGCCCGCGACCGGCTCGGGGAGTACCAGGTCCAGGCCGCGATCGCCGCGCTGCACGCCGACGCTCGTTCGACGTCGGAGACCGACTGGGTTCAGGTGGTCGAGTGGTATGACGTCTTGGTGCGCCTCACCGACAACCCGATCGCTCGCCTCAACCGGGCGGTGGCGGTCGGTGAGGCCGACGGCGCCCGGGCCGGCTTGGCCGCGCTTGCCGAGGTGCCGGCTCACCTGCCGCGGCACACAGCGGTGTCGGCGTACCTGCACGAGAAGGATGGAGAGCTGACTGCGGCCGCGCGCCTGTACGTCGACGCCGCCCGGGCCGCCCCCACCGCGGCCGAGCGGGACCATCTCACGCGCCAGGCCGCCCGGCTCAACCAGGTGTTGGGGCAGCCCCGCTCGTAGCACGTGTCTCCCCGCTCGCCCCGACAACTCCGGCGAACCAGCCCTCCACGAGTGGCGTCGCGGGCATCCCGGTGGGTCCCGGCGACGTCTACCGCGCGGTCGTGGCCGGTCGCACTGCCCGAGCAGCACGGGCAACAGCGCCAAGGGTGAATTCTCCAGCTGGTTTGCCGAGCAACTCGAACAAAGACACACGCACCGCATCCCGACGATCCGGCGACAAGGCCGTGCAGTACGCACCAGCCGGCCCGACACCCGAGAGAAAGCCGTCCCACAGCTCGCCGAACGTCGCATAACGCGAGCTGACCCGCAGTGTCGTCTCCGAAACCTCCGCCAGTCCGGCGGCACCGAGCAGTTCGGCAAGCTCGCCCTGGCGACCGAATCGCAACGTACGGGCCTCGTCCGGCGCCTCGAGGTCGACCGCCAGCGCTGCGTCCCAGAAGCTGCGCAGCATCTCCATTCCCTCCGCGAAGTCCCAGACACAGCCGGCGATCACTCCGCCAGCTCGCACCACTCGGGTCATCTCGGCTACGGCCAGCGTCGGATCGCTGACGAAATGGAACACAAGCTGTGCGGCTGCACAGTCGAAGACCTCGTCGGCGAACGACATCTGCTCGGCTGCTCCCTGCCGGACGTCGACACCCGGGTGCCGGATGCGACACGCCTCGACGAACGCGACCGTGGGGTCGATGGCGCACACGTTCGCAGCACCGGCGCGCTCGACGGCGGCCGTCGTGAACGCTCCCGGACCACAGCCGACGTCCAGAACGCGGGTGCCAGCGTCGACCCCGACGAAGTCGGCGAACGAGCCGGCCAACACGCCGGAGTAGCGGCCCATGAACCGGTCGTACGCGTCGCCGCCGGATCGGAAGGTGCGCACCCCTTCGACATCAACCATGCTGCCCCTTCGCCCCCACTCACCCGTCCAGGCCGGACCGTGTCACCCGACGTCACCGGCTCGAGCCGCCGCCGCACCGTTCAGGCTACTCAGAACTGCTGTGCCGGGTCCGGCGCGCCACAAATCCGGCAGATCCCTCCGACCCGGATCCGGGCCCGCCTCAGCGTGCTGACGCGGGGGCGCCCAGCCGCAGCGAGATCTGCGTCGCGGCCTCGAGGGTGGTCGCTCCGAGGCCGGCGACACTCTCGGGACTGACCCGATAGGCCGGTGCCGCCAGCAGGACGGCGGCGATCCGCTCGCCGCGGTGGTCGTTGACCGCTGCGGCGATGCCCACCTCGTCGGGCGACGTGCGGCCGTGGTTGACGGCATACCCCTGGTCGGTCGTCTGCCCCAGGAGGTCGAGGTAACGCTCGATGGTCGAGGCGTCCCGGTGGCGCAGCGCCGGGCGGCCCGCGCTGAGCAGTCGGCGGACCTGGTCCGGCGGCATCCCGGCGAGGAAGATCTGCACCGAGGCACTCTCGGCCTCGCCGTAGCGGGTGCCGATGGGGTTGGTGTGCTTGATCTGGTGCGGGCTGGCGACCTGTTCGACGGTCACCGCCTCGTCGCAGTTCCAGACGACGAGCGCCGACGTCTCGCGCGTGCTCTCGGTGAGCTCGCGCAGCACCGGCAGGCCGATGCGCCGCACGTCGAGGTCGGCGAGCAGCGGCCCGGCCACCGACAGCAGCCCGAGGCCGAGCCGGAACTTGCGGCTCGGCGCGTCGCGTTCGACGATCTGTTGGGTCTCCAGCGTGGCGAGGATGCGGGACACGCTGGACTTGTGCAGCCCCACCTTCAAGGCGATCTCGGTTACTCCCTGGAGGGGCTGTTCGACGGTGAAGCAGCGCAGCACCTCGAACACCGTGACGATCACGGAACTGCCCCGTGGTTCGGCGGCTCTCCCGTCCGTCGGCGGGGTGGTCGAGTCAGCCGTGGTCATCTGTGCCTCCCGGTGGGGCGGGTCGCGACCGGTCTGAGGCGTCGTCTCAGCCGATGATGTTGTGTTCGGGTCCGAAGGGGAACTTCGTGATGTTGTCGGCACCCTTCTCACCCACGACGAGAATGTCGTGCTCACGGTAGCCACCGGCTCCCGGTTGCCCGTCGGCGACGGTGATCATCGGCTCCATCGACACGACCATGCCGGCCTCGAGCACCGTGTCGACGTCCTCGCGCAACTCGAGGCCGGCCTCGCGGCCGTAGTAGTGCGAGAGCACACCGAACGAATGGCCGTAGCCGAACGTGCGGTTGGCCAGCAGGCCGTGGCCGATGTAGATCTCGTTGAGCTCGGCCGCGATGTCCTTGCAGACGGCGCCGGGCCTTATCAACTCGAGGCCGCGACGGTGCACCTCGACGTTGACGTTCCACAACTCGAGCGAGCGGGTGTCGGGCTGGCCGAGGAACAGGGTGCGCTCCAGTGCGGTGTAGTAGCCCGAGGTCATCGGGAAGCAGTTGAGCGAGAGGATGTCTCCCTGCTGCAACCGGCGGGTGGTGGCCCAGTTGTGGGCTCCGTCGGTGTTGATGCCGGACTGGAACCAGACCCAGGTGTCCCGGATCTCGGAGTCGGGGACCGTCTTCGCGATCTCGTGCACCATGGCCTCGGTGCCGACCAGGGCGACCTCGTACTCGGCGATGCCTTCGCGGATCGCGGCCCGGATGGCCTCGCCGCCCAGGTCGCCGATCCGTGCTCCCTGCGTGATGACCTCGATCTCCTCGGCCGACTTGATCATCCGTTGACGCATGGAGTCCTGGGCCACGTCGACGAGGTCGGCCCCCGTGATGGCATCCTTCAGCTTGGCGTGCGCGTCGAGTGAGAGGGTGTCGAACTCGACGCCGATCCGCTTGGGGACGATGCCGCGCTGGCGCAGCGCTTCGCTCACCCCGAACTGGAAGTTGTCGCGCCGCCAGTCGGTGTAGACGATGTTCTCCCCGAAGCTGCGCCGCCACGGCATGCCGGCGTCGATGTTTGCGGTGACGGTGATCTGGTCGTCCGGGGTCACGACCAACGCGTAGGCCCGGCCGAAGTAGGTGAAGAGGAAATCGGCGTAGTACTTGATGCCCTGGTAGCTGGTCAGCACGACGGCGTCGAGGTCGTGCTCGGCCATGATGGCCCGCAGGCCGCCGAGGCGGCGCTCGAACTCGGCGTCGGAGAAGGTGAGCGCGGCCTTCGACCCGTTGTGCAGCACCTTCAGACGCTCGAGTTCGGCGACGGTGGTGGCGGTAGCGGTCATCATTCTGCCTTTCAGTCGTACCTGCGGTGTGCGGAGCCCCGGTCCGGTGGTCAGTCGCGCCGCAGGGGTGCCTTGCTCGTCTCCTTGGCCACCGCCACGGCGACCAGGGTGACGAACGCAGCGGCCATCAGGTAGAACCCGGGAGCGAGGCTACTGCCGGTCAGCTTGATCAGCAGGGTGGCGACGAAGGGAGCGGTGCCGCCGAACAGGGCGTTCGAGAGGTTGAAGCTGACCGCGAACCCGGAGTAGCGGACCCTGGTCGGGAACAGCTCGGCGAGGAAGCTCGGCAGGGTGCCGTCGTTGAGGGTGAGCATCCCGCCGAGGACGATCTGCACCAGCAAGACGATGACGAAGCTCTTGGTGTCGAGGAGCATGAACAGCGGCACCGTGAAGAGGACGAAGACCACGGACGCCAAGATGAGCATCCTGCGACGGCCGAACCGGTCGGAGGCCAGACCGGTCAGCAGGATGAACCCGATGTAGGTGAGCAGGGCGACGGTGGTAGCCAGGTACGCGTGGGTCGGGTCGAGGTTGACCTCTTCGGACAGGTAGGTCGGCATGTAGCTGAGGATGACGTAGAAGCCGACCGCGTTGAGCAGCACGGCACCGACGGCGATCAGGAGCACCTTCCAGTAGTTGACGAACAGGCCGCGCACCGGGGTCGCCTCGACGTGCTCCTCCAAGGCGAGCTCCCGGAACACCGGGGTGTCCTCCAGCCTGGTGCGGATGTAACGACCGATCAGACCCATCGGCGCCGCGAGCAGGAACGGCAGTCGCCAGCCCCAACTCTCCATCTGGTCGGTGGAGAGCAGTCCACTCAGCAGGGCTGCGATGAGCGAGCCGAGCAGTAGGCCGGTGGCGGTCGACGCCGGCACGACGGCCGCATACAGACCACGTCGATTGGGCGGTGCGTACTCCACCAGGAAGGACGAGGCACCGGCGTACTCCCCGGAGGCCGAGAAGCCCTGCACCACACGAACCAGGAGCAGCAAGCCCGGCGCCCAGAGCCCGATGGAGTTGTAGGACGGAATCAGCGCGATGCAGAACGTCGCACCCGACATGATCAGGATCGACCAGCTGAGCGCGGTGCGCCGACCGACGCGGTCTCCGATGCTGCCCCAGACGAACCCGCCGATGGGCCGGACCAGGAACGAGATGGCGAACAGGGCGAAGGTGGCCAGCAGGGCCGCCTGGCGGTCGGTGTTGGGGAAGAAGACGGAGGCGATGGTGATCGCGAGATAGCCGTAGACGGCGTAGTCGAACCATTCCACGAAGTTGCCGATGAAGCTGGCCGTCACGACCTTGCGGAGGGTCTGACGGCCCACCACGATCTCCTCGGTGGTGCTCGCGTCGCGCGGCGTGGCTGAGCCGACGTTTGTCGGTTCGGTCGGGTCTGTCGCCATTGAAGCTCCCACCATCGGGCGATTGCAATTCTTGCAACCGCGTTGCATTAGTATGAACCAGGAACCTGGCTGGGTGTCAAGGGTCTGGGGCCACTACCGGGTCGGCGACGATGCTGGTAACGGCGTCGAGACCTCACAGCACACGGCGGATCGAGGCCTCGAAGGCCCCGGTGTGCCGGTCGGCCAGAACCGCCGCGCGGTCGGCGTTCCCGCTGGCGATGGCGCGCATCAGGTCCACGTGTTCACGCACGTGCTCATCGATCGTGGGCAGCCGATCGAACACCGAGCACCAGATGCGGGTGGCGAGGTTGTCCAGACGCACCAGCGTCTCCTCCAGGTGCACGTTGCCGGTCGCGGCATAGATCAGGCGGTGGACGTCGAGGTCGTACTCCATCAGGGCCCGACTGGTGCCATTCGAGGCTTCCATCCGCTCGATCTGGACGGCCTTGGCGCAGAGTGCGGCGCGGCCCTTCGACGTCGCGGACAGAGCCGCGCGCCGTGCTGCCAGCGGCTCCAACACGAGGCGCATCTCCGACACCGCGGCGAGCTCGGTGATATCGACCGGGCTGGCAAACGTGCCGCGCCTTGGGTAGGAGACGACGAGGTGGTCGAGCTCGAGCAGCTTGAGGCTCTCCCGGATCGGGGTCCGTCCGATGCCGAGCTCGACGGCGAGGGCCTGCTCGTTGATGGGCGCACCGGGAGCGATGTCGAGCATGACGAGACGGTCACGCAGCTCGCGGTAGGCCCGCTCGGCTAGCGTGACATAGGGCCCACCGACCGGCTCTCTGGTGGTGCTGTCGGCACTCATCGGGTTCCTCTTCTTCGCCGGCGACAGATTCGGTTCGCCGGCGACAGATTCGGGAGGCTCACCTGTTGACGGGAACGGCAGTCAGACATATCATAACGCAGACAAGTAATATATCAGTCTCAGACAACGCACCCACCGGAATCTGGAGATGGCGATGAAGCTACGGGCCACGGCGACCGCAGAACGCACTGCCCCCGCAAAGGGGTTGGCGCAGAGGGCCGGTGAACTCGGCCCCGGCCGGCGTTACCACGGTGGCCGCGAGCACATCGACACCGGCGGAGGTCTGGCATGAACCAGCGCGAGCTGCCCCAGCACCCCGACTTCTTGTGGGCCAACCCCGAGCCGAAGACCGGCTACGACGTGGTCATCGTCGGCGGCGGAGGTCACGGGCTGGCCACCGCCTACAACCTGGCCAAGAACCATGGGATCACCAACGTGGCCGTGCTCGAGCGCGGCTGGCTCGGCGGCGGGAACATGGGCCGCAACACCACGATCATCCGGTCCAACTACCTGTGGGACGAGTCCGCAGCCATGTACGAGCAGTCGCTCAAGCTGTGGGAGGGCCTGGAGGCCGAGCTCGGCTACGACGTCTTCTTCAGTCAGCGGGGGGTGCTCAACCTCGCGCACACCCTGCAGGACCAGCGCGACTCGGTGCGTCGGGTCGAGGCGAGCCGGCTCAACGGCGTCGACGGAGAGTGGGTGAGCCGGGAGCAGATCAAGCAGATCTGCCCGATCATCAACGTGAATGACAACATCCGCTATCCGGTGCTGGGCGGCACCTACCAGCCGCGAGCCGGGATCGCCAAGCACGACTGGGTCGCGTGGGGCTACGCCCGACGGGCCGGAGAACTCGGCGTCGACCTGATCCAGAACTGCGAGGTCACGGGGTTTGTCAAGGACGGCAACCGGGTCGTCGGGGTCGAGACCAGCCGGGGACGGATCAATGCCGGCAAGGTCGCCCTCGCCGCGGCAGGTCACACCTCGGTGCTGGCGGAGATGGCCGGCTTCCGGGTGCCGATCCAGTCACGTCCCCTGCAGGCGCTGGTCTCCGAGCTGCACGAGATCGTGCACCCCACGGTCGTGATGTCCAACCACGTGCACGTCTACGTCTCCCAGGCCCACAAGGGCGAGTTGGTGATGGGCGCCGGTGTCGACTCCTACAACGGCTACGGCCAACGTGGGTCCTTCCACGTCATCGAGCACCAGATGTCGGCCGCCGTCGAGCTCTTCCCGATCTTCGCCCGGGCTCACCTGCTGCGAACCTGGGCGGGCGTGGTCGACGTCACCCTCGACGCCTCGCCCGTGATGGGCCTGTCCCCGGTCGATCAGCTGTACGTCAACTGCGGCTGGGGCACCGGCGGGTTCAAGGCGGTTCCGGCGGCCGGGCTGGCTTACGCACACACCATCGCCCACGACGAGCCGCACCCGCTCAACCGGGCTTACGCCCTCGAGCGCTTCGTGACCGGCGCCCTGATCGACGAGCACGGCGCCGCCGCCGTGGCCCACTGAGGCGAGAGGACTACCACCATGATGGTCATTCCGTGCCCGTTCTGCGGGCCACGCAACGAGACAGAGTTCGACTACGGGCATCAGGCTCACGTCGCCTATCCCAAGAACCCCGATGAGCTCACCGACGCGCAGTGGGGCGAGTTCTTGTTCTACCGGGACAACCCCCGCGGCGCCTTCGCCGAGCGCTGGGTCCACTCGGCAGGCTGCCGCAAGTGGTTCAACGCCATCCGCAACACCCATACCTACGAGATCACCCACGTGTACCGGCTCGACGAGTCCCGACCCGACGGGCTGCCGTTGGCCCCACTCGCGACGAAGGAGGTCTGAGCATGGCCCAGCACCCGACCGATCAGGTCAACCGGCTCGACAGCGGCGGCCGCATCGACCGCTCCCACCCGATCGGATTCAGTGTCGACGGCACCGAGCTCACCGGATACGCCGGTGACACCTTGGCGTCGGCGCTGGTCGCCAACGACCGCCTGCGGGTCGGCGACTCGATCTACCGCCGGCGCCCTCGCGGCGTGTTGACCGCCGGAGTCGAGGAGCCGAACGCGTTCGTCCGGGTCCACGGCGCCCATCACGAGTCGATGCTCCCGGCCACCACGCTCGAGCTGCACGAGGGTCTCGACGTCGCCCTGCTCGACGGGATCGGGGTGCTCGACCCGCGCCCCGACGACAGCCGGTACGACAAGCTGCACGTCCATACCGACGTGGCGATCATCGGCGCCGGACCCGCGGGTCTGGCCGCGTCTCGAGTCGCGGCCTCGACCGGCGCTCGGGTGATGCTCTTCGAGCAGGACTTCGACCTCGGCGGCTCGCTGCTGGCCGATCCGACCGCCACCGTGGAGGGCAAGAGCGCTCCCGCGTGGGTGGCCGATGTCCGCGCCGAGCTCGAAGCCGCCCCCGAAGCCACCGTCTTGACCCGGACCTCGGTGTTCGGCAGCTATGACAACAACTACCTCCTGGCGCTGGAGAAGCGCACCGAGCACGGCGCGGCTCCTGGAGGTCATCCGGGCCGGCCCGGTGTCTCCCGTCAGCGGCTGTGGCACGTCACCGCCCGCCAGGTCGTCCTCGCGGTCGGCGCATTCGAACGACCGATCGTCTTCGCCGACAACGACGTTCCCGGCGTGATGCTCGCCTCGGCCGTCCGCACCTTCATCGAGCGCTGGGCCGCGCTACCGGGTCGCAACGTGGTGGTCTTCACCACCAACGACTCGGCGTACGAGACCGCCCACACCCTCCGTCGCCAAGGCGCCGAGGTCACCGTCGTCGACGCCCGGCCGCAGGCGCAGGCGGCCATCCCAGTGCTACAGAGCGCACAGCGTGCGGGGATCACGGTGCACTCGGGCGCCGCGGTGGTCGGCG
>JBBSQJ010000010.1:0-32217 GCA_038257965.1 Propionibacteriales bacterium | reverse complement strand
GATTGCTGCGCATCATCGACCACTCGAAGTCGTGACGACGACAAGAAAGCGCTGGATAACGATAAGTCACCGACAAGAAGGCGAGACGACGACAAGTTAGACGAGAACCTACAAGCAGAACACAGGTGTAGGGACTCGCCGCACTTGTCACCGGCGATGTGGCTCTGACCAGGGGGTCGACAACTTGGGTAGGGCTGTCGATTCTCAATATCTTGTCGTTTTCCTCGCGACTGCCAGGTCAGTCATGACTGCTGGGTGTCTGCGAGCGGGCGCGGCGCGGATGTCGATGCGAGCAGGGCGAGCTTGTCGGTGGCGTCGCTGTTGGGATGGGGCTGGTAGATCACCAGCATGATCCCGTCGGTTCCGCTGACGGCGAGCTTGTCGCGGTCCAGGCGCAGCTCTCCCACTTGCGGGTGGTCCAACGTCACCGCGCCGCTTCCGCGGTCGGCGATGTCGTGTCGGGCCCACAGCGTCCGGAACAGGGGGCTGGCGACCGAGAGCTCGCCGACCGTACTTCTGCTCGATACGCGATTCGGCTTCACACGCCTACATCAACATTTCCTCCTGGCTCTCCTTCAACTTCTCCCCGCGCTCGAGCCTCTGGTGCCAGACCTGGTGTCGGTTCCACCAGACCTTGTCCCAGAACTCGTTGTAGGTCCTCACGATCTCTTCGTCGTTCCGGCGCAGGAGAAGGGGGCCAACGATCGCCCGGGGCCTCCTCGTCCGGTATCCATTCGACCTTGTCGCCCTCGGGGGTGTAGCCGATCGGGTACCCGTTCGGTCCGACGGCTCCCGGTGCGACGGGGTCGGTGGTCTCGGCTTTGGAGCGTCGCAGCCGCGAGCCGCTGTGAAGCCGGGCGAAGTCGCGGTTCAGCTCCTCGATCTGAGCCATCAGGTCGGGGTCAAACCGAGCGACTTCAATACCTGCCTCACGCACACCTCGCGGAGCACTGCATCGACCGGGGTCTCGCCGATTTCAGACCTCCGCCCGGCGGAGTGCAACATCGTGGCGACCCGACGGACCGCGGGCGCGCTGGCGAACGACGAGAAGCTGACCGTTCCTTCGATCAACGCTGCCACCCGGTGCCGCATGTGAACCTTCTTCCGAGTCCTCAACCGCCAAGAGGTCTGCCGGTGAGCATTCACCTCGCCCAGGACCCGCCGCCGCTATGTGGTCCCTTACGGCGTCGATCTTCCGGCAATCAGGGTGCCGACGATGACTGCGGCGACTTCGGTGGGCACAACTCGACCAAGGCAGCGTCGATCTCGTTCACGTCGTCGAGGGGATCGTCAGGGTTCCACCACATGCTGCGGTCCATCTCGTCGTTCGCGACAAAGGGCGCGCACTCACCGACGGTGGCCCGGTAGACCGCAAGATGCTCTTGTCGCACCGCCGGCGCATACCAAACGAGCGCGATCCCGGCGAAGTCGAGCGTCTCAGCGCACTGCCCGCTCTCCTCCAGCAGCTCCCGAGCAGCAGCCTGGCGCGCGGACTCTCCCGAGTCGATCATGCCGCCGGGCAGCTCCCACGCCTGCCGGAACCGGTTGAACACCAGCAGACACTTCCCGTGGTCCCACACCACGACTAGCGCCGCCGTGAGCGGAATCGACCGATCCAGATGAGCGAGGTCAGGCTCAACAGCCAGATCGAACCTGCGCAAGGCACACCCGTCGGGCTGCACGACGGGATACGTCAACGTCATGCCCCGTAGTCTTGCAACCAACTCACCCGTCGCCGAACGGTTATCAGTGGCGACGTCCTCGCAGAGCGGACGTCTTGCGGCTTGCGACCCGCTGCGATGAGCCCGCAGCCCCGCCCAGGCACGAGATGGCTTTCACTGGCAACCACGCGCGCAGGATGACAAGAAATCAGGATAAGTGACAAGTAGTGACACGAGGGCGAAAAGTGACAAGTTAGCCTGGAACCTACAACAGCACATCCTCCCCTCCGTCGGGGAATAACGCGTGGGATCGGGAACAACTCCGGCTATTGCAAGGTTGAGTCTAGTGCGCTCAACTACTAAAGTGAGTGCTGCAGACTCAAGTCCAAACCTGGAGGAACACAAACCATGGCTCGTGCAGTCGGGATCGACCTCGGAACCACGAACTCCGTCGTCGCCGTGCTCGAAGGCGGAGAACCCACCGTCATTCCCAATGCCGAGGGCTCCCGCACCACGCCCTCGGTCGTCGCGTTCGCCAAGGGCGGCGAGGTGCTGGTCGGCGAGGTCGCCAAACGACAGGCCGTCACCAACGTGGATCGCACGATCCGTTCGGTCAAGCGCCACATGGGCACTGACTGGAGCGTGAAGATCGATGACAAGACCTATCGGCCGCAGCAGATCAGCGCGTTCGTGTTGCAGAAGCTCAAGCGCGACGCCGAGGCGTATCTCGGCGAGACGGTCACCAACGCGGTGATCACCGTGCCGGCGTACTTCTCCGATGCGGAGCGTCAGGCGACCAAGGAAGCCGGTGAGATCGCGGGCCTCAAGGTCGACCGGATCATCAACGAACCGACCGCGGCAGCCCTGGCCTACGGCCTGGACAAGTCCGGTTCGGAACAGACCATCCTCGTCTTCGACCTCGGCGGCGGCACGTTCGACGTCTCCCTCCTGGAGATCGGCGACGGTGTGTTCGAGGTGAAGGCCACCAAGGGCGACAACCGCCTCGGCGGCGACGACTGGGACTCCCGGATCGTCGACTGGATGGTCAAGCAGTTCAAGAACAAGAACGGCACCGACCTGAGCCAGGACAAGATCGCCCGCCAGAGGCTGCAGGAAGCGGCCGAGAAGGCGAAGATCGAGCTCAGCTCTGCTAGCGAGACATCGATCAACCTGCCCTACATCACGTTGGGCGAGTCGGGCCCGCTGCACCTGGAGGAGAAGCTGACTCGATCGGAGTTCCAGCGGCTCACCACCGACCTGCTCGACCGGTGCCGCGCACCGTTCAACGCCGTGATCTCCGACGCCAGCATCAGCGTGAGCAAGATCGATCACGTGATCTTGGTCGGCGGCTCCACCCGGATGCCCGCCGTCGTCGACCTGGTCAAGGAGTTGACCGGCGGCAAGGAACCCAACAAGAGCGTCAACCCCGACGAGGTCGTCGCTCTCGGGGCCAGCCTGCAGGCTGGTGTGCTGAAGGGCGAGGTCAAGGACGTGCTGCTGCTCGACGTCACCCCGCTGAGTCTCGGCATCGAGACCAAGGGCGGTGTGATGACCAAGATCATCGAGCGCAACACCACCATTCCCACCAAGCGCTCGGAGGTGTTCACCACTGCCGACGACAATCAGCCGTCGGTGATGATCCAGGTGTATCAGGGCGAGCGTGATTTCGCGAAGGACAACAAGTCCCTCGGCAACTTCGAGCTGACCGGCCTGCCGCCGGCTCCGCGTGGGGTGCCGCAGATCGAGGTGGCGTTCGACATCGACGCCAACGGCATCGTCCACGTCCATGCCAAGGATCTGGCCACCAGCAAGGAGCAGTCCATGACGGTGACCGGCGGTTCGGCGCTGGGTAAGGACGACATCAACAGGATGGTCCAGGAGGCCGAGGCGCATGCGGAGGAGGACCGCAAGCGCCGCGAGGGCGTGGAGTTGCGCAACGAGGCGGACAACCTGGTCTTCCGCACCGAGAAGTTGATCAGCGAGAACGAGGACAAGATCACCGACGACGTGAAGCAGCCGGTGGTCGAGGCGATGGCCGAGGTCAAGACGGCACTCGAAGGTGAGGACAACGACGCCGTGAAGGCGGCGGTGGACAAGCTGAACACCACCAGTGCTGCGCTCGGCCAGGCCATGTATGCAGCTGCACAGGCTCAGCAGGCTCCGTCCGAGGCCGGCGCGCCGAGCGACAACGCCGAATCCAACGGCGCCGGCTCCGCAGCCGACGGCTCCGACGAGGACGTGGTGGACGCCGAGATCGTCGATGACGAGACCTCAGGTGAGCGCAAGTGACCCAGGCACCTGATCGGGAGCCGGAAGAGCAGAGAGGACCGACCATCCGCGACAAGCGGCGGATCGATCCGAACACGTATCAGGTCAGGGAGCCGCAGGAGACTGCGGCTCCCGATGCTGGGCCCACCATGACCCAGCAGCCGGATGCTCGCGATGTGGAGCTGGCCACGGCCAGGATCGACGTCGCCGAGCGTACGGCCGACCTGCAGCGCCTCCAGGCCGAGTACGTCAACTACAAGCGACGGGTCGACCGCGACCGAGAGGTCTCTCGGGCCGGCGGGATCGAGAGTGTGCTGAAGGATCTGCTCCATGTCATGGACAACATCCAGTCGGCGCGGGAGCACGAGGAGCTGACCGGTGGCTTCAAGGCCGTCGCCGAGGAGATCGAGCGGGTCACCGCGAGATACGGTCTCGAGTCGTACGGCACCAAGGGTGATCCGTTCGACCCACACGTCCACGAGGCGCTGCTGCACATGCACACCGACGGGATCGAGGGGCCGACCTGCGTGGAGATCCTGCAGCCGGGATACCGGATCAGGGACAAGGTCATCCGGGCTGCCCGGGTGGCCGTGGCCGAACCGGATCCCGACGCACCCGCGGTCGGCGAGCCGGACGTTCAGCACGCGAACGCGCCCGAGGCGGCCGATGACGCTGCGTCCGGCGACTGAGGCCCCGTCCGGCGTCGCGCGTGGCGCAGCACACACACTTGATCGCACCGAAGGGAGGCGTCGATGAGCACGAAAGACTGGATCGAGAAGGACTACTACAAGGTCCTCGGTGTCGGCAAGGACGCCAAGCCCGAGGAGATCAAGAAGGCCTACCGGAAGCTGGCCCGGGCCAATCACCCGGACCAGAATCCGGGGAATCCTGAAGCGGAGAGGCGTTTCAAGGAGGTCTCCGAGGCCAACGACGTGCTCTCGGATCAGAAGAAGCGGAAGGAGTACGACGAAGCTCGCAGCCTCTTCGGTGGCGGCGGTTTCCGGTTCCCGCGGGGCAGTCAAAGCGGTGGTCCATCGGTCGACGACTTGTTCCGCAACGCCTCGGGCGACGGCGGGCTCGGCGACATCTTCGGGGGGCTGTTCGGGGGTGGGGGCGCCGCTGGTGGTCGCAGCACCCAGCGGTTCAGCACCAGCCGTGGGCCGCGCCGGGGCAGTGATGTCGAGGGGGAGGTGACCGTCGACTTCCTCCAAGCGGTGGAGGGCACGACGGTCGCCATGCAGATGATCTCCGACGCGCCGTGCGCAGCGTGCCACGGGACCGGCGCCAAGGCCGGAACCGTGCCACACGTCTGTCCGACCTGTGAGGGAAGCGGAATGCAGACCTCCACGTCGGGCGGGGTCTTCCAGGTGACCGAACCGTGTCGGGACTGCCGCGGTCGCGGCATGATCGTCGACGACCCGTGCCCGGTCTGCCACGGCTCCGGTCGCGGAAAGTCGACCAAGACGATGCAGGTCAGGATTCCGGCCGGCGTCACCGACGGTCAACGCATCCGGCTCAAGGGTCGGGGCGGGGCCGGAGAGAACGGCGGAGCGCCCGGCGACCTGTATGTCGTCGTACACGTCCGGCAGCACCCGGTGTTCGGTCGTCGCGAGGACAACCTCACCCTGACCGCTCCGGTGACGTTCGCCGAGGCTGCGCTCGGTGCCGAGATCGAGGTGCCCACCCTGGGCGGTCCGGCGGTCAAGCTTCGCGTTCCCGCGGGAACGCCCAACGGACGCACGTTCCGCGTCCGGGGCAAAGGAGTGACGAAGCGGGACGGCAGCAAGGGCGACCTTCTGGTCAGCATTGAGGTCGTGGTGCCCGCCGGACTGACGAACGAGCAGCGGGCCGCGCTCACCTCGTTCGCCGACACGGTCGGCAGCGAGAACCCGCGGGCCAAGCTGTTCACCAGGGCATAAGGGAGCCGGACATGGCCAGCACGCCTCGCCCTGGCGCCGTTCACGCCGGCACCCCTCGGTCCGGCACCCCTCGGTCCGGCACTCCTCGGTCCGGCGACCCACACTCCGGCGACGCGCCCAGCGCGGGCTCGCACCTCCCGCAACCGTTCGACCGTGAAGCGCCCGTCTTCGTCATCTCCGTCGCGGCGCAGCTTGCCGGCATGCATCCGCAGACCCTGCGAACGTACGACCGGATGGGCCTGGTCTCCCCTCGACGGACGGCGAAGCGGGGACGGCGGTACTCCGCCCGCGACGTTGCGTTGCTGCGGATGATCCAGCGACTCAGCCAGGACGATGGGATCAACCTCGAAGGCATCCGTCGGATTCTCGCGATGGAACGGGAGCTGGAGAACCTTCGGGCGCAACTGAGCGAACTCGCTCGACTGCTCGCCGCGGCTCGGCAGGCTCCACCGTCGGCCCGCGTGTTCACGGCCGACCCGATTGGTGGGGTGCACCTGGGTGGGTCCGGTGTTCGCCGGAGGTCGCCGCGCGCCATCACCTCTCGCTGAACGCGCGCAGATCGACTTGCCGTGACGACCGTGCACGCAACCGCGGCAGTTTTGGCTGCGATGTCCTCCGAGGACGGATGATCCATCGTGCGCTGCGGTCAGGCTGGATAATGTCGCCGTGCCTACCCTGGTCGAGGTCTATGTCGTGGAGTCCGATGACAGTACCGGGCCGTTTCTCGGGTTCGGATCCATGCTCGACCGGGCACTGGTTTTCCTTCATCCGCAGGCGGCGCCCCAACCGGAGCTGCCACGTCCGATCGAGCCTCGTTCGATCCGGCCGGGTCCGACCAGGCCCGGCCCCTTCCGCCCGGCCTTCCCGGATCGGCCGGGGGTGGCCCAACGCTTGCACGACGAGGTCGTAACGGGTCCTGTAGTGGCCGCGCGGCGCAATGGTGGTCGAGCCCGGTGCCGCATTCGGAACGAATCCAGCGTGTTGACGTTGGACGGCGACGTGTTGCCGGCCCCGTCCGACGTCGAAGCCCCGACCGCGATCCAGCTCGACATGGACTTCTACGGCGACATCGACGAGGTTGACCTCTGGCCAGGCCCCGCGCTTCCCACCGCCGAGGAGGCCGCCGCAGCCGTATTGACGTTGGTCAGCGCAGCTGCTCTCAGCGACCCCACTGCGCCGACGGACCCACCTCCCTCCGGCCCCGACGTCGGAGGCGCTCGTGCTCATCCGGGCAGGCGACCGTGGTACTGCGTGATCTGCCCGGGCGCGGTCGGCTGCTGATCCAGCGCCCCGCGCGACCCGCAATGCCGCCGCCGGCGCGCTGAACCCATGAAAGTGTGCGCTTGTTGCAGTTTCGCTCGGCGTGTCGCTGTCGTTCGCGCCCACTTTCCGAGGTCGGCAAACCCCCGCGGACCGGGAGGCCGACGGGGGTTTGCTGACGCGTCAGATCCAGCCGCTGTCGCCGGACCTAGAACCTGTCGGCTCTGACCTTCACGGCTGCACCGGACTGGCCGCCACCGGGCTGCACCACTCCGTTGACCGTCAGCGTGTAGAGGGCCTGCGGCTGGTACTGCTCGGTCGGCTCGTCGTAGCTGACGATCGCGACCACCCGCGGGTACTTGCGGAACTGCGCGAGCTGCGAGGAGGTCAGTTTGACGCTGCGCGAGCCGTACGTCTTGACCAGCGCCTTGTGCTTGGCGGTGTCAAGACCGACCAGTCGCACGTTCCATGCCGCAACCTTCACCGGCCGGGTCTGGGTCAGCGACTTTAACGGGGTCGTGCTGGAGCCGTCGCTGACCACCGTGTCGCCGACCAAGACGTCGTCGACGTACCAACCACCGTCGTTCACGCCGCCGTCGCTGACATAGCGGAAGCCGACCAGCACCGACTTGCCCGCGTAGGCACTCAGGTCGAACGACTGCGTCGCCCAGTCGTCGGCGTCACCGGTGAGGGCGGGACCGTACGGCCCGTCGACGGTGTTCTCGTTGGCCAGCGCCGTGTACGTCTTGCCTCCGTTGGTCGAGATCACGGTGTAGGCGTAGTCGTAGCCCTCCTCCGCGAGGTGCAACTCGTTGAAGGTGAGTGTCGGATTGGCGGTGGGCACAGTCACGGGCGTGATGGCCGTGGCGTCCAGGTTGGTGGTGTTGCCCGACCAGAGTGCGGCGTCGCCACCGTGATCAGGAGCGTTGGTCACCGACGTCCATTTCAGGGCCTCCGGGACGAGTTCCTTGGCGCCATCGAACTTCACGGAGTGCAGCTGGTTGCCCTTGAGGTAGAGCCCGCTGCCGGCGCGGAGGCCCACGTAGTCGGCGCCGTTGGCCGGTGCGCCGGGACGGGCGTAGGAGGCCGTGTTGCCGAGATTCACCGTCGAGTTCAGGCTCTTCGACGTCACCCGGGATTTCTTGATCCCGCTGACCTTGCCCTTGTTGGAATCGACGTACTTGTCGACCAGGGTGGAGACCTGGAAGTCGTGCAGCACCTTGTAGACATCGGTGCTGTTCGCGTACCCGTCGAGCGCGTGCTGTACTCCGACCAGGCCCTGGTCGTTGCCGTCGCGGTGCAGCGCTCATGAAGCCGATGCCGTAGCGGTCGTACATGAAGAGCATGAACGAGTACGCCTCGCCGTAGTCGGCCAGGATCGAGGCGGGACTGACTTGGTCACCCCATAGGGTCAACGAATTCTCCGGCCCACCACAGTCGCGTGGGTTCGGGTTGTACGTCGTCTGGACCGTGCCGAAGCCTTGGTAGCAGTAGATGTGGCTGTCTGCGCCCTTCTCGAAGACGGTCTTCGTCGCATCCACATACCCGACCAGAGTCTGGGCGAAATCCGACAGGCCCTCGTTCACCCAGCTGACCTCGTTCGGGTCCTGGTAGTACTCCAGCAGGTGCTGGTACTCGTGGGCGAACACCCCTCGTACAGGTAGGGCCGAGCCGGCCGGCTGGTGCACAGGTCCGTGGTGGTCGCGTCCGGCGGGTTCGCGGTCGTGCGGTGGACCCAGTCGTAGGCGTCGATCGTCATGACGTTGCGGTCGAGCAGTTCGTTGATCTGGGAGGAGAAGAAGCCGGCGATGTAGGTCGGTGCGACGTTGACACCCTCGTAGTAGTTGTCGTCGCGAACGTTGTCGACCAGGGTCATGATCTTGTTGCCGTCCCCGCTGGGGTCGACACCGCCGACCACGTTCGCGCTGCCGTCCCGATCCGGGGCGACGCTGAAGGCCTGAGACTCCTTCGGGAACATGTTCGTGTCGAACTGGGTCGCCAACTCCTGAGCCTGTGCACGAGTCACGGTCGTGGAATCGGCCACCTGGTCGCGGCAGTCACCGGCCGGGAACGCCGTGTCGTCGGCGACCCAGACCTCGATGTGCGCGCCGACCGCCTGCAGCGTGTACGGCTTCAGGTAGTAGAAGCCCTGGTAGTCGTTCAGTGCCAGCAGCGTTCGGGTGGTGCCGACCGGCGGTGTGCCGGCCGCCTCGGCCTGCGCCCGGACCTTCGCCCGAGCGCTGGACTTCAGGGTCAGCTGCTTCGTCGAGTGCGACTTGTTCGGGGCGATCTCGCGGACGTCGGTCTTGACCACGGCCGGGGCCTTCTTGCTAGGTGCTGCCGTAGCGCCCGGGGCGAGCGCGGCGCTGAGCGCGAGTCCGAGCACGGTGGCTGCGACCACTGCCGGGTGTGTTCGGCGACTGGGGGAACGGGTTCGGTGCCGCTCGGGGGATGGGGGTGGTGTGTGCTCCATCGAGACCCTTCCGGGGTGGGTGGGAGGCCGATCTGCTGTCGACATTCAAGGCAGATTCTTAACTTCCGCGCGAGACCCTGAGAAAGATTGATCCGAATCTCGCCGAAGCGGCGCTCCGGCTATCGCGTAGATCTGGCGATGGGTCGAAACACCCTCCCTGGCGGGAACGTCGTGGTTTGACGGCTCGCCGCGGACTGTGGGTGGAGGCGTCAGCTCAGACGATCGGTGAGGTGGATCGTGACGTCGTCGCCGTCGGTCTTGCCGATCGCACGCCGGACGGTGGAACTGATCGGGAGTTTGTGCGTGCCGTCGCCGAGGGCCATGAACGAACTGCGGAACGGCTTTCCGTCGACCGTGCCTGCGACCTTCACGAGGCCGCGTGTGCCGAACAGCGTTGCCGAACCGGCCAGCTGGACACAGGTCCAGGTATCACCCTCGCGGACCCTGCCGAGCGTGGCGGTGAAGGTGATGTCGAGCGGACCGGAGTCGTCGGTCACTGTGGAAGCCTCCCGGCGTGCGAGCTGTTCTGTCAGCTCTGGGCGTTCTGGTCCTCGAGGTAGACCAGGCCGTTGCCGTCCGGGTCAGCGAAGAAGAACATCGGTGGTACGCCGGCCATCCGAACGATCTCGTCGTTGTGCAGGATGGCACCGGCTTCGCGCAGTCGGGCGTACGCGGCCTCGGCGTCGGTGGTGCCCATCCGGACCGCGACCGGTATCTCGCTGTCGCTCGGCAACAGGAGAAACCCGACGCTTGATCCAGGCGGCACGACCTCCACCAGCCGAGCCCCCGGCCACACCTCGACATCGGTGACGAGCTCGCAGCCCAGCACCTCGGTGTAGAACGCCAACGCGCGATCCTGATCCGCCACGGGCATCGTCACGCTCATGATTCGCGTTGTCATGGTCATGGGGGAACAGACCCTCGGCGTTCCGAGATCTCATCGGCACCCGGTGGAGTCCGCGTCGTGGAGCATCCCGCCTTGCTGGGGCGCACACCTGCTGACAGCGCCTGACCGGTGGCACTGATGCTCCGGCAGTGCCCGCAGGCAGCGCGCCTCAGAGTTGAGCGAGGTACGCTCAACGTGGAATATGGTCGTTGTCAGAAGGGTTGAGCCTAGTAGACTCAACTCAGTTCGATGATGACGAAGGACGCACATGGACACCAACAAGCTGACCACCAAGAGTCGTGATGCGGTCTCGGCCGCGTTGCGCAATGCGCTCACCGCCGGCAACCCGAACACCGAACCGGTTCACTTGTTGCATGCCTTGTTAATGGTGCCCGGAAACACGGTGGCACCCCTGATCAGCGCGGTGCATGCCGACCCGAGTGTGGTCGACGCCGCGGCGCAGGGCGCCATCGCCAAGCTGCCGTCGGCCAGTGGCTCCTCGGTGAGCCAACCTGCGCTTTCCGGCGCGTTCGCCCGGGTGCTCGCGGATGCGGAGAACCGGGCCGATCAGCTCGGCGACTCCTACGTCGCGACCGAACACCTGCTGATCTCCCTCGCGGCGATCGAGTCGGACGCCCGCAAGCTCCTGCGCGATCTCAAGGTGACTGCCGATGCGCTGACCAAGGCGTTCAACGAGGCCCGAGGCAGCAAGCGGGTGACCAGTGCCGAGGCGGAGGGGACGACCTCGGCCCTCGACCAGTACGGTGTCGATCTCACCGCGCAGGCTCGGAAGGGCAAACTCGACCCGGTGATCGGCCGGGACACCGAGATCCGCAGGGTCGTCCAGGTGCTCGCCCGACGCACCAAGAACAACCCGGTGCTGATCGGCGAACCCGGCGTCGGCAAGACCGCCGTGGTGGAGGGACTGGCCCAACGATTGGTCGCGGGCGACGTGCCCGACTCGTTGAAGGGTCGTCGGCTCGTCTCGCTGGATCTCAGCTCGATGCTGGCCGGCGCCAAGTACCGCGGCGAGTTCGAGGAACGACTGAAGGCGGTGCTCACCGAGATCCGTGACGCCGAGGGTCAGGTCGTCACCTTCATCGACGAGTTGCACACTGTGGTCGGTGCCGGCGCGACGGGCGACGGCGCGATGGACGCGGGGAACATGCTCAAGCCGATGCTGGCCCGCGGTGAGCTGCGGATGATCGGTGCGACGACCCTGGACGAGTATCGCGAGCGGGTCGAGAAGGATCCGGCGCTGGAGCGCCGTTTCCAGCAGGTGTTCGTCGGCGAGCCGAGTGTCGAAGACACCATCGCCATCCTGCGTGGCCTGCGCGAGCGATACGAGGCACACCACAAGGTCGTCATCACCGACGGTGCCCTGGTCGGCGCAGCCAGCCTGTCCAACCGCTACATCACTTCGCGCCAGCTGCCGGACAAGGCGATCGACCTGGTCGACGAGGCGGCTTCGCGGCTGCGGATGGAGATCGACTCCTCGCCCGAGGAGATCGACCAGCTCCGGCGCAGCGTCGAGCGGATGAAGATGCAGCGCTTCGCCCTGGAGAAGGAGACCGATCCCGGCAGCCGGGAACGGCTGTCGCGGCTGGAGAGCGAACTGGCCGACGCCGAGGAAGAGTTGCGTGGGCTCGAGGCGCGCTGGGAGGCCGAGAAGCAGGGTCTCAACCAGGTCGGTGACCTGAAGGCCAGGATCGACGAGCTGCGGATCGAGGCCGACCGGGTGCTCCGCGAGGGCAACCTGCAGCGAGCCAGCGAGATCAGCTATGGGGAGATTCCCGAGCTCCAGCGTCAGCTGGCCCGCGTCGACGAGGCCGAGAGCCAGACGAAACCGATGGTGTCCGAAGAGGTCAGCGCGTCCGATATCGCCGAGGTGGTGGCCAACTGGACCGGCATCCCGGTCGGGCGGCTGCTGCAGGGAGAGACCGAGAAGTTGTTGAGCATGGAGGACCGGCTGGGTGAGCGGTTGATCGGCCAGAAGAAGGCCGTCCGGTCGGTGGCGGATGCCGTACGTCGTTCGCGGGCCGGGATTTCCGACCCCAACCGGCCGACCGGCTCCTTCTTGTTCCTCGGCCCCACCGGCGTCGGCAAGACCGAACTGGCCAAGGCGCTGGCGGAGTTCTTGTTCGACGACGAGCGGGCGATGGTCCGGATCGACATGAGCGAGTACTCCGAGAAGCACTCAGTGGCTCGGCTGGTGGGCGCTCCGCCCGGTTACATCGGCTACGAGGAGGGCGGCCAGCTGACCGAAGCGGTCCGGCGCCGGCCCTACTCGGTGGTGCTGCTGGACGAGGTGGAGAAGGCGCATCCCGAGGTCTTCGACATCTTGCTGCAGGTGCTCGACGACGGTCGGCTCACCGACGGGCAGGGGCGCACGGTCGACTTCCGCAACGTGCTGCTGATCTTGACCTCGAACATGGGATCGCAATTCCTGGCCGACCAGACGCTGGACGCGGACACCAAGCGCCAGGCCGTGATGAACGTCGTGCGCAGCTCGTTCAAGCCCGAGTTCTTGAACCGGCTCGACGAGATCGTCCTGTTCGACGCGCTGGGGACCGAGGATCTGGCCCAGATCGTGGAGATCGCGCTCAAGCGGCTCAACACGCGGCTGGCCGACCGGCGGATCGGCGTCGAGGTCACCGCGGCGGCCCGGGAATGGCTGGCGCTCACCGCGTTCGACCCGGTGTACGGCGCTCGTCCTCTCCGTCGCTTGATCCAGACCACGATCGAGGACGAACTGGCACGTCAGGTGCTGTCCGGTCGGGTCAGCGACGGCGATTCGGTGTTGTTCGACGTCGACTCCTCCGAGGACGGTCTGGTGGCGGTGTCGCCGGAGCCGGTGAACGCCTGACGCGCCTGACAGTTGCGCCAGTGATGTCAGGCCGGGATGGCGGTAGTTGTTCGGCGGTCGATCAGCGGGCTCGCATGCGGTTGTTGCGGGGCTGATGCTCGACTTCGGCGAGCCCAAGGTGCTCCAGCACGGGAGGCACGTAGTTGCCGAAGCGTCCGCGGTAGCCCTTCCGTAGGCCGTACCAGCCGCCGACTGGGTTGTCCTCGGCGCGGGCCCAGGCCTCCACTGTCCCAGGCTTCACCTCCTTCTGCTCGTCCGCGTTGCCGAGCGGCACCCAGTCGCCGCGTTCGATGAGCATCGCGTGGAGGTCCTCGATGCAGCACAGCCGGTAGCTCAGGGCGGTGGACCCGACCCGTATCCTCAGCGACGGAGGATCGGACTCCTCGTCGCGCCAGGCGTCGAACTCGGAAGTGCCGGGCGGGGTGGTGAGTATCCACGGGTCCTGCCCCGTGCCGCTGCCTTCGATGTGATCGATCATCGCGTGTTTCTCCTGCTCGTCGGCTGTTGCGGCCCCTGCCGCAGCCTCGACATTGTGGCACCTTGAACCTGACACCACATGTCATGTTTTCCGGAGGAGTGTCATGCGTGCAGGACGGTTGCTGAACCTCCTACTGCTCCTGCAGAACGGCGGACGATTCACCGCGCGTGAGCTCGCGTCGAGGCTGCAGGTCTCGGAGCGGACCGTGCTGCGCGATCTCGAGGTGCTCAGCGGCGGAGGGGTGCCGGTCTATGCCGTCCGCGGACGAGACGGTGGCTTCGAACTGCTCGACACCTTTGACCAGACCGTGCCAACCCTGCCGCCAGGCCTCACCGCCGCCCAGGGCCAGTTGCGCCGAGTCCGGGTGCGCCTCTCTCCGGCAGCCCTGCAGGTGGCGATGATGCTCGGCAAGCCCGAGGCGTGGCGCCCCCGGCCGTACGCTCGACCGCACCCGGACCGACCCGGCTGGGTGGAGGGTTCGTTTCGCTTCGAGTCCTACGACACCGCGGTGCGCGAGTTGCTCGCGCTCGGCGGAGACGTCGAGGTCCTCCTCCCCGAAGCCCTGCGCGAGACGATGGCTGACATCGGACACCGCATCAACGACCTGCACCGGCCGCTGACCGACTGACTCGACGCCGTGGCTTGGTCGTTCGGCTGGATCGCAGCAGCCGGACCCGGCCAGAACCGTTCAAGAGCCGCGAACGCCCGGACAGATTGGCACGTGGGTTGCGGCAGGATTGCGTGGTGGCAATCCGTAACGCGTTGGTCGTCGGCGCTGGTATCGCGGGCTCGACAGTCGCCTACTTCCTGGGCAGGAGCGGCATCACGACGACGGTCGTCGAGCGTGCCGGTGAGCAGCGGTCCAGTGGCAGTCCGGTAGACGTTCGCGGTCCAGCCCTGGCGGTGGTCGGCCAGATGAATGTGCTCGGACCAATCCGGGCTGCCGCGACCCGCACAACGAGGTTGGCAGCGGTCGATGGGCGTGGTCGGACGATCGGCTGGATTCCTACCCAGACCGCCCCCGACGCCATCGAGGTTCCGCGCAGCGACCTCGTCGCGATCTTGACCGCCGCGAGTGCTGAGCACGCCGGATTCCTCTACGACGACACCGTCACCGCCGTGCGAGACGACGATGACGGCGTGGAGGTGAGGTTCGAGAGGGCAGCACCGCGGCGGTTCGATCTCGTTGTCGGTGCTGACGGCCTGCACTCGACGGTGCGGCGACTCGTCTTCGGACCGGAGGAGCGGTTCACCGAGCATCTCGGCCTGTACATCGCCACGATCGCGCTGGATCGCGACACGCCGGATCCGCACACGGTGCTCATTCACAATGTGCCGGGCCACGCCGCCGTCGTCCACCCGGCCACCGGACGCGAAGGGGCAGCGTTCATCTTCGCTCACCCGCTGCTGACCGCTGACGAAGGCAGCGACCTGGGGAAGCAGAAGCAACTGCTCGTCAGGGAGTACCACGGGTTGGAGTGGCGAGTTCCCGAGTTGCTCGACCGCGTGCGCGACAGTGACGATCTCTATTTCGACTCCGTCACCCGAGTGAGACTCGATGTCTGGTCGCATGGTCGCGTCGTGTTGATCGGTGACGCCGCCGACTGCGTCTCCCTGCTGGGTGAGGGATCCAGCATGGCCATCGTCGGGGCGGCCACCCTGGCTCAGCGGCTCGCCGCCCAACCCACCGATACTCCAGCTGCACTGGCGCACTACGAGCAGGTTCAGCGCAGGCGACTCCTGCCCCACCGCCGTGGCGCCTCGATTGTCGGACACTTCCTGGTACCCCGAACCCAAGCCGGCATCCGGCTCCGCGACGTCGTGTTCAGTTCCTGCGCGACCGTCGCCGCAGCGCACCAGAGGATTCGCTCACGAGCGAGCAGGAGATGATGATGGGCGAATGGCCATCTCGGAGCTGTCCGACACCACCACGCCCGCCGTCGACGGCGAACAGGCTCGTCCGCCGTGTCCCTTCGATGTCGTGACCGGACCACCCGCTAGTGCGGCAATACCTCACGCAGCTCGGCGCTGCGCAAGAGCAAGGCCGGCGATCCAGAACGGCACGAGCACCCACACCTGTGCACGGGTGTAGTAGCGGAGCTCCGCGTGCAGGTCGACACCGGCCAGTTCCGCGTTCAACGCCGGCCGGCGCCACAGGGAAAGGACATGGACGGTGAGCGGCAGATAGTTGGCGGCCAGCCCCAACAACCAGATCCCCAGGATCACGCTGACGATGCTGCCCCCGGTCAGCGCCCAGACGCCTAGGGCCGCGCTGCCGACCGTCCCGAGTGCGAACTCGCCCAAGATCACCCACCGGCGCACGCCGGGTGCCCCGTCCACCGTGCATGTCGAGTGCGGCGAGCCGCCGGACGTCGAGTGTCGCGCTCGGAGGAAGCATGCCTCCTACCGTAGGAGGATCAGCGTCGCGAGGATCCTCGAGCCAGCGCCAGCGATCGAGACGGCAACGCCTCCGGCACCACATCCGGCACCGCATCACCCTCGACCGCGCAGGTACGCGCTTGGCGGCACGCCGCCGGACTCACGCTGGCTGGGCCGCCAGACCGGCCTCTACACCGAGGCGGCCGACAGGGAACTCCGGGACGATCCGGCTGTCGGACTGAGGTTTCTGTTTGGCACTCAGCAGTGGGAGGTGGATGGAGCGGGCTCCGCGTCAAATACGTCGGCTGCGGCTGCGGGTGCGGTGCCGGCGGGCGGCTGTGAGGGCCGCAAGCACGATGAAAACCCAGAAGGGTGACCTTGGCATGAGAACGACACCCCAGACGCCCAGGCCAGCCAGGAGGACCGGCAAGGCCGCGGGTGTGCTTTCCCCTCGTCTTTCCAATTCACCAACCGTCCAGCCGGTGAAAATCATGCCGAGTCCCGCTGTCGCGTACCAGAAGGCGATGCCGCGCAGTTGCGCCAGATTCGGCTCGGACTCGATGGAGTCGACCACGCCGGCTCGGATGATGCTCGTCACGGATTCGGGAAACAGGACCGGGGTGATGGCGACGTGGACGACACCCACACCGATCATCAGCGATCCGACCAGCGGCCTCCGGTGGCCAAAGGCGGTCACGGTCGGGCCACGATCGTCGCGTTGCGCAGCGTCTGTTCCCACAGTCGTCGCAGCAGGATGGCAGAGCCGGACGGGATGGCGTGCTCGGAGCCGATCAGGAGGTAGTAGATGGTGGCGGCAAGATCGGCGGCCTGCAAGGCGTTGCCGAGCATCTCAAACGCCAGTTCGTTGAGGTACGCGAGGCGTCGGGCGTCGACTCTGGCCAAAGTGTCGTGTGCGTCGTCGTCCTGGGCGGCCCAGGAGCGGACCTGCACCTCCAGGCCCCGATAGGTTCCTTCGTCGGCCAGGACGGCGTCGGCGAGGCAGAGCAGCCGGTCCACCGGCGGGAGGGCCGTGAGTCGTTCGCTGGCCTCGATGTACCGCGTGGTGCAAAGCTCCTCGAAATGCGCAAGGAGAGCCCTTCGGTAGTCGGCGAGGTCGACGAAGTGGTGGTAGAAGGACCCCTTCGTCACTCGGAGGGTCTGCGCGAGACTGTCGATCCGCAGGCCCGGGGTGCCGGTGCAAGCCAGGACATGCAGTCCGACATCCAGCCAATTCGTGCGAGTCGCCGTCACCACTGCCAAAAGATACCAAAGAGTATGTTTGTTGATCGACCGGGACTCTCGGGTCGCGAGAATGCCGCCTGTCAGGCCTCGTGCCTGAGAACGCGTCCGACGCCAGGCACGGTGCTGGTTCGGTCCGCACGTCGGACGTGACGGTTCTCGCGGGAACTTTCATCGCCGATGTGGCACCCGCCCAGTAGCGCGTCGCTCTCAACCCCGATCCGCGGATGGGTAGCTGGAGTCGCGGCGGGTCCAGACGTTGATGTGCCTTCTGTGGTTGGAGAATCGGGAGTGTCTGGTCCGCGGGGCCGCCGGCAGCCGTCCGAGCGCGTTGTACACCACGGACCACATCATCGACGTCGACGCGTTCTGCATCGTGATCAATTAGCCGTCGTGAAGCTCAGCGACGCAACTGCTCCGCCGGCACCGACGAGCAGTTCCTCGAGCCGTTGTTGGCCGACGACGAACTGTTGCAGGCCGAGTTCGACGACATCGTCGCCGCAGCCAGGTCATCCCCGCCACCGGCCCGGCCCAGCCGAGACGCCCTCGCCGAGCGCCATCCCGCCACGCAACGGCAACGGCGTCCACTCGTCACGAGTGGGTTAGGGGGCGGGACCATCGGCGGCCCGGCGAGCGTTTCTCAAGAGCAGGTTGCAGCCAGGCTGAGGTTCCCTGCCGTACGAGCTGAGCGATCCGCCATGCCAAGATCGTTCCATGAGCTGGCTGCCGGTGGACTGGATGCACCCGACGCGTGTCGCCCTCTCGACCGGTCACCATCTTCGTCCGATCCGGGCCACGGATGTCGATCTGGACATGCTCGCGGTCATGGGCTCGCGGGAGCGCTTGTGGTCGATCTATGGTGCCGCTTGGGGCTGGCCCCCAGGCTGGATGACGAGGGCAATGGACGAGGAGGACCTGCAGCGCCATTCGGACGAGATCGAGGCGCACGAGTCGTTCAACTATGCGATCTTCGACGAAGGCGAGAACGAGTTGATCGGGTGCGTCTACATCGACCCGACAGACCTGCCGAATACGGATGCCGAGATTTCCTGGTGGGTTCGAGACGAATACGTCGGCAGCGACCTCGAACATCTGCTCGACACCTTCGTGCCTCGCTGGATCGGCGAGGAATGGCCGCTGCACCAGCCTCGCTTCGGTCCTCCACACTCGCCGGATGAAGTCGACGGGCCCCCCGACCCGCCTGACACGTCAGCTGTTCCCGGTCATCGGCGGTGATCCAATCGCGGCACCTTCGATATGTCTGGGTTTCGACGGTCACTGTTCGGGTCAGGCGCAAGTGCGTGGGAGCATGGCGTTGGCGGAACGCTGATCGATCCTGGCCCGGACAATCACCAGCCGACACCGATCACCGGCTGAGTGGCCCGTGGCGGCCCCTCACTACTCGCTGTCGGCGTCGACGAGGACGGGGTGTCTGATGGGCATCGCACCCAGCCTGGCTGCGCGCACTGGCAGACCATGAGTACGCCGGCCGGCAGATCACGGTCGTTCGTGCGGCTCGCCCGCCTCTACTGGGCCGTCGCGTTGACGCTCACGGTCGGGCTCCTCGGGATCGTCTTCGTCCTCACCGGCGCCGGAGCGGCGGTGCAATGGACCTTCAGTGTGTACGCCCTCGGCATCGCGGCGTGGCAGGCCGTCGGCATGGTGCGCGACCTGCTGCGCGGTCATTGGGGACTCGACATCCTGGCCGTCACCGCGATCCTCGCTACCGTGGCGGTGAGTGAGTACGTCGCGGCGCTTCTCGTGGTGCTGATGCTCACCGGTGGCGAGGCACTCGAGGACTACGCGAACCGCCGCGCGAAGCGCGAGCTCGACGCCCTGCTCAATCGCGCGCCGCAGCTCGCGCATCGGATGCACGGCCCGGACATCGTCGATGTCCGGGCCGATGAGGTGCGTCCCGGCGACCTGCTGCTCGTGCGGCCGAGCGAAGTCGTGCCGGTTGACGCCACCCTCCGCTCAGCGGAGGCCTCGCTCACCGGCGAGAGCGTGCCGGTGGACAAGCATGCCGGCGACGCGTTGCTGAGTGGGTCGGTGAACGGCCAGTCCGCGATAGAGGTCGTCGCCACGGCGACCGCCGCAGACAGCCAGTACCAACAGATCGTCGCTCTCGTCGCGGGGGCGGCCGCCAGCAAGGCGCCGGTCGTGCGGCTGGCCGACCGCTACGCGGTGCCGTTCACGCTGTTCGCGCTCGCGCTCGCCGGAATCGCCTGGTGGTTGTCCGCAGACCCGGTGCGCTTCGCGGAAGTGCTCGTGGTCGCCACACCATGCCCGCTGCTCATTGCCGCGCCCGTCGCGTTCATCGGCGGCATGAGCCGCGCCGCCCGCAACGGCGTGATCGTGAAGAGCGGCGGAGTGCTCGAACAACTGGCCTCGGCCAAGACGGCCGTGTTCGACAAGACGGGCACGCTCACCCACGGCTCTCCGACACTGGCCGCGATCCGGCCGGAGAACGGCGTCACTCAGGATGAACTCCTCTCGGCCGTGGCGTCTGCGGAGCAATACTCCTCGCACGTGCTCGCAACCGCCTTCATCGCCGCGGCCGACGAGCGCGGCCTGCCGCTCGCGGAGGCGGAATGGGCACGCGAGGAGGCGACGAACGGCATCCGGGCGAGGATCGGCGGCCGCGAGGTGATGGTCGGCAAGTTCGCCTTCGTGGCCAGTTCGGCATCGGATGCCGCGCGCACCGCGATCGCACCCGGTCAGCTCGCCGTCTATGTGGCGTTCGACGGCCGTTTGCGGGCGCGCTGCTCGCGAGCGACAGCGTGCGCGACAACGCGAAGGCGACCCTCGAACGCATCGATGAGCTCGGGGTACACCGGACGATGATCCTCACCGGCGACGCGCAGGCGACCGCGGACCACATCGCTGCTGAGCTCGGCATCACGACCGTACACGCCGATTGCCTGCCCGCCGACAAGGTGAACGCGGTGCGGGCGATCACCGAGCGTCCCGTGATCATGGTCGGCGATGGGGTCAACGACGCCCCGGTGCTCGCGGCCGCCGACGTGGGCATCGCGATGGGCGCCAAGGGCGCCACCGCCGCCAGCGAGTCGGCCGATGCGGTCATCCTCGTCGACGACGTCTACCGCACCGCAAAGGCCGTCGAGATCGGGCGCGACACCGTGCTGATCGCACTGCAGAGCATCTGGCTCGGCATCATCGTGAGTGTCGGCTTGATGATCGTGGCAGCGTTCGGCATCATTCCCGCGACCGCGGGTGCGCTCCTCCAAGAATTCGTCGACCTCGCCACCATTCTCGCCGCGCTCCGTGCGATCGGTAGCCGACGTGATGCCCGGCAGGCGTCACGCCGAGCCGCGCCCGCGGCTGCGTCGGCGGTGGGTTGAGACCGAGATGCTGGCACGGCAGGCGCGGTGATCGGTCACGCCGCTTCGGTGCAGACCGCCTGCGAGACCGCGGGACGGGTGGTCGGGCCCGGCTCGGCTGGGCGGCCGACCGGTGCCGCCTGCGTGCGCTGCGCGGCCTGACGCGCCCGCGCAACTCGTCGATGCTGAATGGTCGCGGCGCGTTCCTCGACGTCGGAACGCAGCCAGTCGTTCATGGTTCCCCAGGGCAGTGTGCTCACGGGACATCCCTCCTTGTTAGTGGCCTCTTACATTGTAAGAGTTCACTAACATGAATCCCCATCCAAAATGTATGATCTGTCTTACATACGGACCGACGAGGGGAGGCAGGTGTGGGATACCACCACGGTGACCTGCGGGCGGCGTTGATCGACGCGGGAGCAGGAATGATCGCCGAGGGAGGTCTGCCCGCGGTGTCGGTGGCCGAGGCAGCGCGCCGGACCGGGGTCAGCGCGGCGGCTCCATACCGGCACTTCCCCAGTCGCCAGGACTTCCTCGTCGCGGTCGCAGCCCAAGCCGCACGGGGTCTGAATGAGACCATGAGGTCGGCCGCCGATGCGGCCGGCGACGATCCCGTGGCGGCGATCGCGGCAGCCGCCAAGGCGTACGTCCACTTCGTGGCCACCCGACGCACGGGCTTCGACGTCGTCTTCGCCCCCGAGTTGCGCGGCGTGCACGACGACGGATTGCGCGAGGCCGGTCGTGCGGTCAGCGACATCGTGCTGCTGCGCGCGATCGACGCGACGGGTGGCGACGCTCAGGCCGCTGTCGATCTGATTCCGCGGTTCATGGCCGTGGTCCACGGTTGCGCGACGCTGAACCAGATCGGGTTGTTCGACGACCTCGATTCGGCCGCGGAGGTCGCCGCCGACACCGTGTGCCGGCTCGTCCAGGACGCCGGTGCCCGGAGCTCCAAGCCGACCGCCGGTCCCGTGGCCTAGGAGGACAAACTCCACTGGCCGAGCACGCCATCATCCTGCGCCCGGGCACGGTTCTGATCCGCGATCCGGCCCGCCCGAACGCCTACATCTTGCGGATCGGATCGACCGACCAGTCCTACGTCGACCTCGACAACCCGACCAACCTGGAGTTCGACTATGTCCAGCGGATTGCCGATCTGATCGACGTGCTGGCGCCGCCCGGCGAGCGAATCCGCGTCGTCCACGTGGGCGGCGCAGCGATGACGATTCCCCGCTACGTCGCCGCCACGCGTCCACGCTCGGCACAGGTGGTGCTCGAACCGGACACGGCACTGACCGAGTGGATCCGCACGTGCTTGCCCCTGCCGAGACACAGTGGCATCAAGGTGCGGGCCGTCGACGGCCTGACCGGGATCGGTCAGCTCGCGGAGCGCTACGCAGATCTGGTGATCGTCGATGCCTTCCTCGGCGCGCGGGTGCCCGCCGACCTGACCACCACCGGGTTCTTCGCCGACGTCGCCCGAGTGGTCGCGCCGCGCGGAGTCGCGGTGATCAATCTGACCGACCGTGGGCCGTTTCGGTACGGTCGTCGGGTGGCCGCCGGGCTGCTCCAGACCTTCCCGCACACGATGTGGTCGGCCGAACCCTCGACGCTGAAGGGCAGGCGGTTCGGCAACGTGATCACGGCGGCGTCGGCCCTGCCGATGCCGGTGAGCGCGTACGCCGAGCGTGCCGGGTCCGGCCCGTACCCCTACCGGGTGCTGCACGGCACCCGACTCGAGCAGTTGGTGGCCGGTGCCCGTCCGTTTGCCGGAGGTGACGTCTCGCCCTCGCCCGATCCGCCCCTCGACTTCTTCCGCCCTCCTAGTCTTCGGTGAACCGTACGCTGGGCGTCATGGCCTATCAGCCGCAGTTCGTGCCGCCGAATTCCCCAGTGGCGCCACCCGCGCCGCCTGGTTACTCGCAGCCCACCGGCGGATACGCGCCGCTCCCGGCGGTGCCCCAGCCGTACCCGGCCGTTCCTCAGCCAACGACGTACGTCGTCCAGCCCGTCCCGACGGTGCAGCGGCCGGCCGTGATCGCCATGTCGGCCAGCATGACCGTGACCGCAACGGCGTTGTGGGTCTGTGCTCTCGCCACGGGGTGGCTGCTCGCCGCGGCGAGTGAGGCCAGATTGGCGGCGGATCAGGATTTCGACGGACAGATCCTGATCGTGCTCAACCGGTTCTCGGCACGCCTGTTCGACGGACTCGCGGTTCCACTGTTCGGGTTCCCGGTGGTCGCTTTCGTCGCCGCGTTCTTGCTGCTGTCGGGTCGCCGCTGGGCCCAGTTGCTGTACACGCTGCTCGGGGCGGCAACCGTCGGCTGGCTGGTCTGGTGGCTGCACGACAGCTGGGGCTGGGCGGTGGCGCCGATCGCGTACGTCGTGATCAGCGTCGGGATCGTCTGGACCCCGGCGGCCGTCCGCTGGTTCGGCAAGTCCCGCCAGCCCGACCGAAAGTGGGCGCGTACGACATCCTGAAGCGATTCAAAACTGTCGTTGGCGCCCACTTTCGCAGAGAGTCGGCGGCTCAGGACAACCGGCTCAGGACAACCGGCTCAGGACAACCGGCTCAGGACAACCGGCTCAGCCGGGCGACGGCTTCGTCGAGCACCTCGTCGCGCTTGCAGAACGCCCACCGGACGTACGGCCGGCCGGCCTCGAGGTCGTCGTAGAAGACCTGGTGCGGGATGGCCACCACACCACAGCGAATAGGCAGGTCCCGGCAGAACTCCAGGCCGTCGCTGTAACCCAGCGGACGTACGTCGGTCGTCATGAAGTACGTCCCGCGCGGCATCACCGGGTCGAGCCCGGTACCGCGCAGTCCGGCCGCGAAACGATCACGTCGGCGCTGCAGATCGGATCGCAGCGCCTCGACCCATTCGTCGCCCTCGTTCAGCGCGCGAGCGATGGCAGGTTGGAACGGGGCACCGGAGACGTAGGTGAGGAACTGCTTGACGGCAGTGACCTCGTCGATCAGCTCCGGAATGCCCAGCGCCCAGCCGATCTTCCACCCGGTGGCGGAGTAGGTCTTCCCCGACGACGAGATCCGGATCGTGCGCTCCCGCATGCCGGGAAACGTGGCCAACGGGATGTGCCTTGCGTCGTCGAAGACAAGGTGCTCGTACACCTCGTCGCAGATCACGATGACATCGTGCTCGACGGCCAGCCGCGCGATCTCGGCCAGTTCATCGCGGTCCAGCACGGTGCCGGTCGGGTTGTGCGGGGAGTTGATCAACAACGCCTTCGTCCGCGGTGTGAACGCGGCGGCCAGTTGCGCGACGTCGAGGCCGAACCCGGGGCCGAACAGGCCAACACCCACGCGACGTCCACCGGCCAGATCGATCGAGGCGGCGTAGGAATCGTAGAAGGGCTCCAGCGCGATCACCTCGTCGCCCGGGTCGACGAAGGCCAGGATGGCGCTGGCCAACGCTTCGGTGGCGCCGGTGGTGACCAGCACCTCGGTGTCCGGGTCGTAGCTCAGGTCGTAATGCCGCGTGGAGTGCGCGGCGACAGCGTGCCGCAGGGCCGCGATACCGCGGCCGGGCGGATACTGATTGACGCCGTTGGCGATGGCGTCCTCGGCTGCCTCCAGCATGAACGCGGGGCCGTCGGTGTCGGGAAAGCCCTGTCCCAGGTTCACCGATCCGGTGGCCACGGCCAGCGCCGACATCTCGGCGAAGATCGTCGTGGTCGAGGAGTGGATCCGCTCGGCCTTCCACTGTGACGCCACGCCTGCACAGTATCGGCACAGTATCGTCGGGGGCGTGCGGCTACGGCGTGCCCGAGTCGGAGACGATCAACGGCGCACTCGCTGGTGATAGATCACGCTGCCGTAGGAACCGTCCCCGCGCTCGAAGCGCTCGCTCCATGGGGAGCAACCGCAGTCGTTCGGCTCGTCCTCGATGTGCTGGACGTCGCCGATCGGGACGGCGTGCACCAACCGGCCACCGTCGTAGATCCCGAACTGCCAGTGGAACCGGAGAGCTTCGATCCGTCGACGACGCAGTCTGACGCCGCAGACCACCAATCCGAAGACCACCATCGCAGCGGCGAATGTGAACAACGCGACCACCCGCTTCCTCTTCTGCTCAGGACCCGGGGGGAAGGCGACCCATCGTTGCGCCCGTGCGCGCTTCGACTTCGTCGATGACTGTCCTTCTCCGATGGTAGGTCTGCCCGCAACTGCCGGTCAGCGGCGATGTCCGGCAGAATGGTCCGGGTGAGCGCTCCGACCGTCGATCCGCCGCGGACCAGGCGCCGACGCCCCCCGTCGGTGCTCGGTGTCGTCGGTCTGGTGCTGCTACTGGCAGGCGTTGGCTGCCTCGGCTGGGTCGCCTACCAGTACGTCGGCACCAACCTCGTCTCTCGACACGCCTTCGAGCAGGAGATCTCGGACGTGCGCACCAAGTGGGAGTCCGAGCCCGCAGGGCCCACCGGCCAGGAACAAGTTCAAGACGCGAAGCCGACGGCAGTGCCAGGCGACGCGATCGGTCTGTTGCGGATACCCGAGTTCGGGGCGACGTACGAGGTGCCGATTCTGGAGGGCACCGATCTCGCGATCCTGTCCCGCGGGATCGGTCACTACCCGTCGACCGCTCAGCCCGGTCAGATCGGCAACTTCGCCCTCGCTGGTCACCGGGTGACACACGGCCAGCCGTTCGCGAAACTGATGGAGTTGGACAAGGGTGATCAGATCATCGTGGAGACCCGTTCGGCGACCTTCACCTATGTCCTCGACACCGCGCCTCGCGATCTTACGGTCGAGGACACCGCCAGTTGGGTGCTCGATCCCGTTCCGGGACAACCGGACGCCACCCCGACGCAGCCGTTGATCACTCTGACGACCTGTCAGGACCTCTTCCACTCCCCGGACCGCTCGATCGGCTTCGGGCACCTGGCCAGCACGAAGAACAAGTCCTGATTCGGTCGACGTGACGCCCCGCCTGACGCCCCTGTCACGATGTCTGGGTCGGAGGTCTGCTGTCGACTCCGCGGTCACCACTTTGCGGATCGGCGGGTCGCTTCGCGCATCGGCGCCGATCAGCGAAGTGTCCCCCCGATGCGCGCAGTCACGAAATGTCGCGCCGGCCGGGCGCCGGCTGTGGTCGGATCGGCAGGATGCGACCCATCCGGCCTAGGCTGGTGCCCCGTGAGCCTGACGCCTGAGACCGACAAGACCGCCGGCGACGACAAGTCCGCGCTGATCGCCCGGATCCGAGATCTGGCTGTCGTGTACGGCCAGGTGACCCTGTCATCGGGTCGTGAGGCCGACTACTACGTCGACATGCGGCGGGTGACGCTCGACGGAGTGGCCGCGCCCATCGTCGGACGCGTGATGCGCCAACTCGTCGCGGACTGGGACTTCGATGCCGTGGGCGGTCTGACCCTGGGGGCGGACCCGGTGGCCGCCTCGATGCTGCACGCGGCCGCTGCATCTGGCGGACGCCTGGACGCCTTCGTGGTCCGCAAGGAGACCAAGCGGCACGGCATGCAGCGTCGGATCGAGGGCACCGATGTCGCTGGCCGGCGGGTGCTGGTCGTCGAGGACACCAGTACGACCGGCAACTCTCCGCTCGCGGCGGTCGAGGCGCTGCGCGAGGCGGGCGCCGAAGTCGTCGGCGTGGCGACGATCGTCGATCGCGACACCGGGGCCGACCGCGCCGTCGAAGCCGCCGGACTGCCGTACCGGTTCGCCATCGGTCTCGCCGATCTGGGGCTCGGTTGAGACCCTTCGCCCCTGCCGGCTCGCGTTCGCCCATCGGTCGCGCGTCTGGAGAGGTCGCTCGAACCCGAGGCATCCGCCCGAGCGAACCATGCTTCTACTAGCCTGAAGGCGCACCGCCCGGGTGCTGAGGCTTTAGGAGTCGTCGATGGGTACTGCCATCGTTGTGATCATCGTCATCGTGGTGATCGTCGCGATCATCGCGCTGATCGCCATGAGCGCCTACAACGGATTCGTCAAGTCACGCAATCTGATCCAGGAGTCCTGGCGACAGATCGACGTCGAGCTCAACCGGCGTTACGAGCTGATACCGAACCTGATCGAGACTGTTCGCGCCTATGCGGCTCACGAGCGCAACACGCTGGAAGACATCACCCGGTTACGCTCCCAGGCGCAACAGCTCTCCCAGTCCGAGGGCGCCCTGCCCAGCCAGCAGCGAGCCGATGTCGAGGCCGCACTGTCGGGCGCCGTCCACAACCTGATCGTGAGCGTCGAGGCGTACCCCGATCTGAAGAGCAACGTGAACTTCCTCGAGCTGCAAAAGCAGTTGGCCGAGACCGAGGACCGGATCGCCGCCGGGCGCCGGTTCTACAACGCGAACGTGCGCGTCTACAACACCAAGGTCGAGTCGGTCCCGACCAACATCATCGCCAACATGTTCCACTTCGAGAAGGCGACGTACTTCGAGGTCAATGACCCGAGCGTCCGTCAGGCGCCCAGCGTCAGCTTCGGTGAGATCGCCTATCGCGGCGATCAGCAGCCGGGCCTGCCGCAACAACCCTCCAACCAGCCCATCCAGTACGGCGGTTCGCCTTCTGACGCTCTGCCCCGTCCGCAGCACCAGGCCCAGCCGCAGCAGAACTACCAACCACCGCAACAGCCGCAGAATCCAGGTCAGTACACACCGCCGCAGAACCAGGGTCAGGGCGGCTACCAGGCACCTCAGCAGGGTGGCTACACGCCGCCGACCGCCAATCCACCGCAACAAGCCAATCCACCGCAACAAGCCAATCCACCGCAACAAGCCAATCCACCGCAGCAAGATGGTCAGGGCGGCTACCAACCTCCCCAGACCTAGAATCGTCGGAGTCGATGCGCCACTAGATTCGCGCGTAGTGGGCCTGCACGATGCCGTGATAGCGCTCGTGGATCTCCTCCGCGGCCTTGACATCGGCCGCCGTGGGGTGCAGTTCGCGCTGCTGTGGGACCGGCCAGCCGGGGAGCTCGCCGGTCAGTGCCCAAGCTGCCTGCCGGGCCGCGCCGATCGCCACGCTCTCCTCGACGGCCGTCACCGTCACGGGGAGGCCGAGCACGGCGGGAGCGATCTGCTGGACTGCCTTCGACTGGGCCGCGCCGCCGGTCAGGATGACCCGGTCCAGCTTCCCGGCGTGGTCGGCGAGGGTGCGCAGACCGTACGCCAGGCTCCACAGGATTCCTTCGATCGACGCCCGGGCGATATTCGCCGGCGTGAAGTTGGACAGGTCGAGACCATTCAGCTCACCCTTCGCATAGGGGAGGGGCGGCGTACGCTCGCCCTCCAGGTAGGGGACGAAGGAAACCCCTCCGCATCCCGCCGACGCGCTGAGAGCCAACCGGGCGAACTCGTCGAACCCGACGCCGAGCAGCCTGGCCGTGGCGGCCAGATTGCGCGCGCCGTTGAGCGTGCAGACCAGCGGCAGGAACGCACCGGTGGCGTCCGCGAAGCCTGCCACCACCCCTGAGGGGTCCCGAGTCTGATGCGAACTCTGCGCGAACGCCGTGCCGCTGGTGCCCAGCGAGACGACCGCGGACCCGTGCGTCAGGCCGAGGCCGAGCCCGGCAGCCATGTTGTCTCCGGTGCCCGCGGCGAGCCTGATCCCCCCGGGCGTCTCGCCGACCACCTCCGACGGTGCCGCCACCCTCGGCAGTTGGAGCCGTCGGCCGAAGGCGAGTTCGACGATGTCGTCGCGATACAGGTTCGTCGTCGCGTCGAAGTAGCAGGTGCCCGAGGCGTCGCCGCGATCGGTCACCGGTGAGAAACTGCGGCCGCCGATCTGCCAGGTGAGCCAGTCGTGGGGGAGCACAACGGCGGCGGTCCGGGCGGCGTTCTCGGGCTCGTTCCGGGCCAGCCAGCGCACCTTGGTCACGGTCATCGCCGCGACCGGCACCGAGCCGACCGCCTCCGCCCAGGCGTCCGCACCGCCCAGTTCGATCATCAGGTCCACTGCGTCGGACGCCGACCGGTTGTCGTTCCACAACAGCGCGTCGCGGACCAGCGAACCCGATTCGTCCAGGGTGACCATGCCGTGTTGCTGCCCACCGACGGACATCGCTTCCACCCCGGCCAGCAGCGCCGGGTCGGCGGTCGCCTCGCGGTAGGCGCTCAGCCACGCCTGCGCCGAGACCGAGGTGCCGTCGGGGTGGGTCGCTCGTCCCGTACGCAGGACCTCGCCCGTGTCGGCATCACAGACGACGACCTTGCAGGACTGGGTGGAGGAGTCGACTCCGGCGACGATGCTCACGTGCGGCCTTCCGTTGAGTGGTGTCGTCAGCCTAAGGCGGGCTCGGCTCGCGGTCGTGACCACGGTTGCCGACCTGACCGCCCGCTCGGGTGTGCGATCATCCGGACGTCCCCGATCCGACTTGGCCGCGCTTGCCAGACTGCAGGCGTGGACTATCGACAACTGGGAACATCGGGGCTGACCGTCTCGGTCGTCGGCCTCGGCTGCAACAACTTCGGTGCGCGGATGCCCGACGAACGGGTGCCGGCGGTCGTCGGTGCCGCGATCGAGGCGGGTGTGACGCTGTTCGACACCGCTGACGTATACGGCAATCACGGCCGTTCGGAGGTGCTGCTCGGCCAAGCGCTCGGCAAGCGCCGCGACGAGGTGGTTGTCGCGACGAAGTTCGGCATGGACATGGGCGGGGAGAACGGCCCGGACTGGGGCGTACGTGGCTCGCGCCGTTACGTCCGGCGGGCGGTGGAGGCCAGCCTGCGTCGGCTCGACACCGACTGGATCGACCTCTACCAGATGCACCAACCGGACCGGAGCACCCCGATCGCGGAGACACTGGACGTGCTCGACGATCTGGTCGCAGACGGCAAGATCCGCTACATCGGCTCCTCCAACTTCACCGGCTGGCAACTGATCGACGCAGACTGGACCGCCCGCAGCGCCAACCGCACGGCGTTCGTCTCGGCCCAGAACGAGTACTCGTGGCTGAAGCGCGGCATCGAGACCGACCTCGTTCCAGCTCTGGCGCACACGGGCCAGGGTCTGCTGCCGTTTTACCCGCTCGCCTCGGGCTTGCTGACGGGCAAGTACCGCCGCGACGAGGCGGCTCCGGGGGGCACCAAGTTGGCCAAGATGCCGGACCGGTTGGCGGCCGCGAACTTCGATGTGATCGAGTCCCTGGACCGTTTCGCGACCGAGCGTGGACTGACCATGCTCCAGGTGGCTATCGGTGGGCTGGCGGGCATGCCGCGCGTCTCGTCGGTGATCGCCGGTGCTACGTCCGCCGACCAGATCCGGGCCAACGTCGAGGCCGGTGCGTGGGTGCCGACGGGCGACGATCTCGAGACGCTGCGCGGTCTGACGGCACCGCCCGACTCCTAGGAGGCAGGTGTCGAACGGACGCCTGACCCGAGCGGTCAAGAGCATGCGGGTGGCCCCGCAGCCGCCTAGACTCGCCGCCGTGAGTGCAGGACCAGGCTGGTATCCCGATCCGGGCGGACAACGCGGCCTCTTCCGCTACTGGGACGGACGGGCGTGGTCGGCGACCACGACGGACAATCCGTACCACGGCGTGCCGACCGCCGGGCAGGGGGGATTCGCGCCGGGTGGACCGGCCGCGAGCGTTCCCGGGTCGAATCAGGTCCTCCCGCGGCCGACCCGGTTCGGTTCCGCCACGACCCAGGTGCTTCCTGCGGCACCGCGCCGGCGACCGATCGGGTGGATCCTGGCCGCCGTGGCGGCCCTGGTGGTCATCGTCGTGCTGGCGGTCTTCGCCGTCCGTGGGCTCAGCGGCGTGCTCGCCGGCCCACCGACTCAGGATCCACAGCTCGACCCGAGCGGGGTGGTCTGCCCGACGACGCCGTCACAGAGCCCGTCGTCGATCACCGATGCCGGGGGCGATCGGGTGGTCAGCGGGCACCTGTCGTACCCGCGGCTTTCGGCCCCCTTCTCGGCCCCGGAGCCGGATTCGAGGACGCCGTTCGGGCGCGACGTACGTTCTCAGACCGCCGTGGTCGAGCAGAGTCCGGACGGCAAGACGACGTGGGTCGCCGCCGTGCTGATCGCCCGGCTGCTCGCCGGTGACGGGTTCTACGGCCCCCAGCAGGGAGCCGCCGTCGTTGCCCAGTGCGTCATCGGGAAGTTCTACGGGGACAATCCGGTGGATCGCAAGGACGCCCGCAACGAGTCCACCACGGTGGATGGCCACCCCGCCTGGATCATCGAGATGCACCTGACGTTCGACATTCCCGGTATCAAGACCAAGGGGGAACAGGCGACGATCGTCGTCGTCGACACCGGCTCGAGTGACGGTGAGGCGGGACTCTACTCCTCGATCCCTGACACGTCGCCGCAGTTCACCCAGCCCGCGAACGACGCGCTGAAGGGTCTCCAGGTCAGCTGAGTCGCGCAGACGACAAGGTCGCGGATCGTGCCGGGAGTATCCGGCACGATCTGCCACCCTGGTTGTCGGGTCAGGTCAGGCGGGGGTGGCCTTCCTGGCCCGGCGGCGGTGCAGCATGAACTCCACCAGCATCGGGATCACCGAAACGAACACGATGAGGATCAAGACCGCCTCGATGTTGTTCTTGATCACCGGGATCCTGCCGAGATAGAAGCCGGCGATCGTCACACCGCAGGCCCACAGGATGCCGCCGATCGCGGTGTAGGTGATGAACTTCCGGAAGTCCATCCTGCCGACCCCGGCGACCAGCGTGACGAAGGTCCGCACGATCGGCACGAAGCGGGCCAGGATCAGGGCCCGGTTGCCGTAGCGTTCGAAGAACTCGTGGGTCTTGACGACATAGCTCTGCTTGAAGATCTTCCCCATGACCCCGGGCCGGGGGTAGAACAGGGGCGGTCCGATCAGCCGGCCGATCCAATACCCGCAGACGTTGCCGAGTACGGCGGCGACCGTCAACACGACGCAGACGAAGAACAACGAGTGGTGGATCGCCCCCAGAGCCGTGAACAACCCGACGGTGAACAGCAGTGAGTCTCCGGGCAGGATCGCGAACAGTCCGCACTCGGCGAACACGACGAAGGCGACACCCCACAGTGCGTACGGACCGAACGTCTGGATGAGGTACTCGGGGTCCATCCAAGACGGCAGCAACATCGGCATGCCGAACGCGGCGTCGATCAGTGGGCTCACGCGGGGCAACGGTACCGTCGGAGCTTGTGAGTTTCCTAAGCGAGGACGAGGTGGCTGGGGTCGCCGGCCCGGGTGTCGGCCCACACCCGACGCCCTGGCCGGTCGATGACGACCGGCTCGATCCTGAATTGCTGGCCGGCGGTGACCACCGCAACGTGGTCGACCGCTACCGCTACTGGAAGACGACGGCGATCGTCGAGGACCTCGCTCAGCAAAGGCATCCGCTCCGGATCGCGATCCAGAACTGGGAGCACGACTTCAACATCGGCTCCATGGTTCGGACCGCCAACGCGTTCAACGTGGCCGGCGTGCACATCGTCGGCCGTCGGCGCTGGAACCGGCGTGGCGCCATGGT
>JBBSQJ010000009.1:0-32424 GCA_038257965.1 Propionibacteriales bacterium | reverse complement strand
CTTCGCCGGAGACATCCCGGGTGATCGAGGGGTTCTCGCTCTTGCGGGCGATCTTGTCGACCTCGTCGATGTAGATGATCCCGGTCTCGGCCTTTTTCACGTCGAAGTCGGCGGCCTGGATGAGCTTGAGCAGGATGTTCTCCACATCCTCACCGACATAGCCGGCCTCGGTGAGCGCGGTAGCGTCGGCGATGGCGAACGGGACATTCAACATCTTGGCCAGGGTCTGAGCCAGGTAGGTCTTGCCGCAACCGGTCGGCCCGATGAGCAAGATGTTGGACTTGCCCAGCTCGACGCCGTCTTCGTCGTTGCGGCGGGTCGGGTTGGCGGCTTGGGCCTGGACCCGTTTGTAATGGTTGTAGACGGCGACCGCGAGCGCCTTCTTGGCGTTGTTCTGGCCGATGACGTACCCGTCGAGGAACTGACGGATCTGATGCGGTTTGGGTAGGTCTTCCAGCTGGCCGACCTCGGAGTTCTCGGAGAACTCCTCCTCGATGATTTCGTTGCAGAGGTCGATGCACTCGTCGCAGATGTACACACCGGGGCCGGCGATGAGCTTCTTGACCTGCTTTTGACTCTTTCCGCAGAACGAGCACTTCAGCAGGTCGCCGCTCTCTCCGATGCGCGCCACTGGACCTCCTCCTGATGGACACCCGGCTCCTCTGCGAGCCGAGTCCTTCGCTGGTTTCTACACACTAGCCCGCCACCGAACAGATGTGGAGCACATTGCCGCGCCGTCTGCGGACCCACTGCGAGAGGCTCAGACCTCGACTGCCTTGAGGGAGGTGAGGACCTCGTCGATGATGCCGTAGTCCTTCGCCTGATCGGCCGTGAGGTACTTGTCGCGCTCGATGTCGCGACTGACCTCCTCGGTGCTCTTGCCGGTGTCGGTCGACAACATCTCCTCCATCAGCGATCGGATCCGCAGGATCTCCCGCGCCTGGATCTCGATATCGGACGACTGCCCGTAGCCGCCTTCGGTCGCCGGCTGGTGGATCAGAATCCGGCTGTTCGGCAGGGCGAGTCGCTTGCCCTTGGTGCCGGCGGCCAGGATCACCGCGGCGGCCGACGCAGCCTGGCCGAGACAGACGGTGCTCACATCCGGCTTGATGTAGCGCATCGTGTCGTAGATTGCGGTCAGCGCGGTGAAGGAACCGCCCGGTGAGTTGATGTAGATGTCGATCTGCCGCTCGGCATCCATCTGCTGCAGACACAGCAGTTGCGCCATCACGGCATTGGCGATCTCGTCCGAGATCGGGGTGCCGAGGAAGATGATGCGGTCCTCGAAGAGCTTGGTGTACGGGTCGATGCGTCGCATCCCGTAGGACGTGCGCTCTTCCCACTGCGGGATGTAGTAGTCCATGGTCGGCGCGAACTCGCGCGACGCCAGCATCGGAATGCCGCTCAGGTGGGCGTAGGGATCATAGGTGCTCATCGGTGGTTCCTCACTGGTACGGCGCAATGGGTCTTCCTCATTGGTTCGGCGCCTCTGCCGAGGGAATCTGCGCCGCCTGACGGTAGACGTGGTCGATGAAGCCGTAGTCTCGCGCCTGCGCGGCGGTGAACCACCGGTCGCGGTCGGAGTCGGCCTCGATCTGGTCCAGCGTCTGGCCGGTGTGCTCGGCGATCAGGCGTTGCATGGTCGATTTGATGTGAAGCGACTGCTCGGCCTGGATCCGGATGTCGCTGGCGGTGCCTCCCAGACCACCGGACGGCTGGTGCATCATGATCCGGCTGTGTGGGAGCGCATAGCGCTTGCCGTGCGTGCCGGCGCAGAGCAGGAACTGGCCCATCGATGCCGCCAGCCCCATCGCCACGGTGGCGACATCGTTGGAGATCCAGTTCATCGTGTCATAGATCGCCATGCCGGAGTCGACGGAGCCGCCGGGTGAGTTGATGTAGAGGTAGATGTCCTTGTGCGGGTCCTCGGCGTTCAACAAGAGCATCTGGGCGCAGATCGCGTTGGCGTTCTCGTCCTTCACCTCCGAGCCCAAGAAGATGATCCGGTTCTGCAGCAAGGCCTGGTAGACGTTGTCGTCCATGCCGATGTTGCCGCTGCGCGCGGCCGCGCGCGGTGAGTGATGTGGTTGCACGGGCTCGAACCTACCCGGCCGGACTGACACTGCGGCGGCGATGATGCGCCTGTTCGCTATGGGCGCACGGGCCGCCACCTCGTCGCGGTGAGGTCACCACGCCAGTCGCGGGCGGCAGGTGCGCCAGCCGGGGCAGGCTCGCCGAGATGCGAACTGGCCGGGACCGGACACCTCAGTGTCCGAGCCCGGCCAGCTCACCCGCGGGATCAACCCCAGTCTGCCTCCCCCGAAGCAGTCGAGCAGTTCCCTGCGTCGGCATGAGGCGCGTCCCCCCGAACGCTCACCCATGCACTTCTCTTGCGCACCGCATTCCCTGACGGTGGTGCGGAAACGCAACTTACTACCCTACCACGTTCGAGCCCTCCCCCGACTGACTCGATCGCTGCGGCTTCTGGCCGTCGACTCCTCCCCCGACTTGAGGTCGCCCGCCTTGCTGCTTTGCCCTTCCGCCCCCGACGGCCTGACGAGTAGATGATTCAACGATCACCTCGGCTAGGCGTTTGGCGTCCTTTGAGATTTGCTCAAGATTCGCCCAAGCTTCACGGCAACGGACGGGTCGACCTCAAGATCTGGAACCGCGCGCACACGGCAGACCCGGGTGCAGGGCTCCGCCGGGCTCGGCAACGACGCGGGCGGGCGCACCACCGGCTGGCCGGCGGCACCACCGGGCGAAAGACATGATCGATCGAGACCTCAGCCGCTGACCCGCTAGTGCGGATCCGCGACGATCACGTCTCCCTCGACCACATCCGCCTCGGTGGCGTCGGTCTCGCCCGCATCGGTCTCAGCCGCATCGGTCTCGGCCGCATCAGGGGACTCGCCAGGGACCGCCGGCGTGCCGTCACCTTGGAGGCTGGCGAGATCGAGCTTGTTGCCGGCGGTGTCGGTCACGGTTGCGGACTCGACGATGAGGGCGAGCGCCTTGCCGCGGCGGATCTCCTGCATGTACTCGTCGATGTGGTGCGGGTGCTCCTGCAGGTGATCGGCCACCTGTTGCGGGGTCGAGCCTTCCTGCTGGGCCTTGCGGATGATGTGCTGGGTGAGATCGGTCTGGTCGATGCTCAGCCCGCGATCCTCGGCAACCTTGTCCAAGATGATCTGGGCGAGCAGTGCGTCGGCGGACCGCTTCTCCAGGTCCGCCCAGAAGTCTTCCTCCGACTCGGCCTCCTGCGACTCGGCCAGGTAGTCGGCCAGGCTCAGGTTCGCCGAGGCGAGCTGGCTGGTGATCGACTCCTTCCGGGCCTCGAGATCGGCCTCACGCAGGTGCTGGGGAACCTCGACGGCTACCTTCTCGATGAGATCCTCCAGCACTGCGTCACGGGCATCGCTGGCCTGCACGAGACGCGCCTGTCGCCGAAGGCTCTCTTCGAGGTCGGCCCGCATCTCGGCGAACGTGTCGAACTCCGACGCCTGCTGGGCGAACTCGTCGTCGAGCTCAGGCAGCTCCTGCTCTTGCACCTTGGTCACGCTCACCCGGATGTCGGCCTCGGAGTCCTTGAGCGGACCGCCGACCAAGGTAGAGGTGAACTCCGCCGAGTCACCCGCCGACAGCCCGATCACGGCGTCGTCCAGGCCCTCGAGCATGGACCCGGAGCCGATCGTGTAGTCCAGCCCCTCCGCGGTCGCGTCGGCGAGCGGCTCGCCGTCCTTGGTGGCCACGAGGTCGATGACGATGACGTCGCCCTCGGCGGCTGGACGCTCGACGGCGATCCGTGAGCCGAAGCGCTGGCGCAGGGCCTCGAGTCGCTCGTCGATGTCGGCCTCGTCGACCTCGGCCTCGTCGACCTCGGCGCTGAGAATCGCGAAGTCGGGCAGATCGAACTCGGGCCGAACGTCCACCTCGGCGGTGAACTCGATCAGGTCGCCGTCTTCCAGCTTGGTGACCTCGACCTCCGGCTGGGCCAGCGGCGTCAGCTTGTTGTCCGTCACGGCCTCGCCGTAGAACTTCGGCAGAGCCTCGTTGAGCGCCTGCTCGATGATGGCGCCCCGGCCGAAACGCTGGTCGATCACCATCGGCGGGACCTTGCCGCGACGGAAGCCGGGGATGTTCACCTGCTTCGCGATGTCGCGGTACGCCTTGTCCATGCTCGGCTTGAGCTCGGCAAACGGGACCTCGACGGTGATCTTGACCCGGCTGGGGGTCAACTGCTCGACGGTGCTGGGCACGCTGTGACTCCTGGAAATCCTTGCGGAAGGTAGCGGTAGGCATGCGGGCATGCCCGCATGCAGGCTCGCGGAGAGCCTGGGCAATCCTACGGTCGGCCCAAGTGGCCGACAAATCTCACCCGATCGGCAGCGATTGTGGGCGGGTCCGCATTCACCTACACTCGACGGGCCGCACCGAAGGGTTCCCGCGGCGCTGGTCGACAGCTCAGCAGGGTCGATCCGGGGCGTAGCGTAGTGGCTAGCGCGTCTGCTTTGGGAGCAGAAGATCGCAGGTTCGAGTCCTGTCGCCCCGACCCCGTCGTCGCCGTTAGCCGTACGGTGATCGGCGGTTCAGCGAATCGGGCTGCTACAGTTCCCTGCGCCGACGGACGTACGAGGTCAGATCGGATCGGCACGAGGTGCTGCGACGCGGATACTCGCGTGGGCAACCGGCGGGTTCGAGCCCCTGGCCTCGACTCCGTGGCCCGGTGGAGACTCGGGGTTCGACCAGGTCATGGAACCCCATGCGGGTGTAGCTCAATGGTAGAGCCCCAGCCTTCCAAGCTGGTCATGCGAGTTCGATTCTCGTCACCCGCTCCACAACGAAACACCTAGTCAAGGCTGGTTGCACAACGGGCCGACCACCGAAGATCGGAGCAGACCCCAAACGATGGGCCAGCCCCGACGACGGGGCCACCCGAAACCGATGGGCATCCCGTGTGCACCGCCGCCAAGATCATGACCGATCAACTCGCCCTACTTGCCTTCCGGTAACGGCGACGACGTCGATTTCGACCCGGATGTTCGCCAACTGCGAGCCCACTGTGGTGCGCACCGGGTATGGCTCGGAGAAGAACTGCCCGTACGCCTCGTTGAACTCGTCGAAGTCCGCCAGATCGGCCAGATGGACCGTGGTCTTGACGCAGTCGTCCATGGTGAGCCCGCGCTCGGCGAGAATTGCCTGGATGTTGCGTAGGACTTGGCTGGTCTGCTCGCGCACCGTGTCCGCCACGGCGCCGGTCGCGGGGTCCTGCGGACCTAGGCCGGCGGTGTAGAACAGCCCGTTCGCCTCGACGCCCTGGCTGTATGGACCAGCAGGCTGCGGTGCATGCGTGGTGCGGACGGCGGATTTTGTCATGAACGTCGCCTTCTCTTCGTGGGTGGTTGGGTCCTTCCCGCGGCTCACACCAGATGCTCGTGCAACCGGGGCGCGTTCTCCACATCGGGACGGAACGAGGCGTAAGCCGTGGCGATGATGCCGATGACTGCTATCAGCGACGCATAGATGATGACCGGCCAAATGCTGTTGAACGCGGCACTGAGCGCGGTAGCGATAAGCGGCGCAAGGCCGCCACCGATGGTGTTCGAGATCTGATAGCCGATGTTGACGCCTGTGGTGCGCGCCTCCACATCGAACATCTCGCAGAGCATGGTCTGCAGCGTGGCCTGCATCGCCACCCCCGGTATGACGAAGCCAATGATCATGCCCAGCCAGATGAATACGGCGATGTCGGTCCGGAAAAGGGCGAAAGTGGGATAGAGAAGCAAAGCGAAGGCTGCACACCCCGCAATATAGGTTCGGCGACGGCCGAACTTATCGGAGACGCTTCCCCAGAACGGCGCGGCGAAGATCTGCAGAAAACCAACGATCATCGTGCCGATGAAGCCAACCTGCGCATGAGTGCCTTTGGAGACCAAGAACGCGAGTCCAAAGGTGAGGACGATGTACCCGGCGATACTCTGCGGCAGACCGATGAGGATGCCGAGGATCGTGTTCTTCGGGTGACGAACGGCTTCCGTCAGCGGCGACTTGAGCTTCACCTGCTTTGACTTCACGGCCCCGCTGAGTTCCTTGAACTCCTCCGACTCCTCCAGTTTCGAACGCAAAATCACGGCAATGATAGCGAGCACCAGGGCGAAGAGGAACGGGATTCGCCAGCCCCACATCAAGAAGAAGGACTGGGAGCTGAGTGCGGCCATGGAACCGGCCGAGACCACGTTCGCGATGCCGGCGCCACTGATCAACATCGCGCCGAACAGGCCGCGACGACCCGGCGGGGCGTGCTCGACGACGAGGGTGGCGGCATTACCCATCTCGCCACCCACGAACAATCCCTGCAGCATTCGGAAGACGAGAAGAAAAATGGGCGCCGCCGCGAACATGGCCGTGCCGGGAATCAGACCGATGGCGGCCGTCGCGATGCCCATGCCGACGACTGTGATCATCAAAGCCGTCTTGCGTCCCATCCGGTCACCGACGTAGCCCCAGACCAGGCCGCCGATCGGGCGCAGGAGGAAGCCAACCGCAAACGTCGCGAACGAGAGGAGGGTGCCCGAGACGACGCTGTCACTCGGAAAGAACACCTTGGGGAACACGGTCGCGGAGGCCAGACCGTACAGGTAGTAGTCGTAGTACTCCATCAGCGTGCCGATGGATCCACCCGCAACCATGCGTCGCTGCTTCGGCGGTATCGCGGACCAGAACACCGGACCTTCCCCCTCGGGTAGATGTCGCTTGTGTCAGGGACCTCGGCGCTGGCCACAGCGGACCTGTGTGGACGGTCGGCAACAGCCTGCGACCCCTCAACTTTTGTCTACCAGACCCGTAGCGTTCGCCGTCGCCGGGTGGTGCATCCGCGCCGACGCTCGCCGCGATGCGATAGTGAGAGTGTCGATTCCCCGGGTCGATGAGATGAGGGTGACGAGGCATGTTCGATGTGGTGCTTCACGGCGGTTGGATCGTCGACGGGACAGGTGCACCGCCATGGCGTGCGGATCTTGGCGTCAAAGGCGACCGGATCGCGGCGGTCGACCCGCCGGGTGACATCCCGGCGCTGTCTCGGGTTGATGTGAGCGGTCGCTACGTCATGCCGGGGTTTGTCGACACCCATGTGCACGCGGATGCTCTGGCTGCGACCGAGGAGGTGCAGCTGGCGGCGCTACGTCAGGGTGTGACCACGCTGCTAGTCGGCCAAGACGGTCTCTCCTTCGCCCCTGCCTCGGCGGGCACCATCTCCCAGGTGAGTCGATACTTCGGTCCGGTCAACGGACCGTGCCCGCCCGAGCTCGCCGACGGCTGCTCGGTCGCCGACCTGCTGAGCTTCTATGATCGCGCCGGCGCGCTCAATGTGGGCTATCTGGCCCCCGCCGGCACGATCCGTGCGGAAGTGATGGGCTACCGCTCAGGCCGGGCCGATGACGCCGAGCTTCGCGCTATGCGCATCCTGGTCGAGCAGGCCCTCGCCGACGGCGCTCTGGGCCTGTCCACGGGACTGGAGTATGTGCCCGGAAGGTTCGCCGACGCAGCAGAGCTGGCCGCACTTTGTGGCCCCCTGGTTGCTGGTGGAGGAGTGTATGTCACGCACATGCGCGGCTACGAGGCCGACGCGTGGCGGGGGCTGGCTGAGGTAAGTGACATCGCACGTCGTAGCCGGGTCGCCGTCCACGTGTCCCATCTGCACGGTCCGGCGAACATGATCACCGAGCTGGTCTCACGGGCTCGTGACGAAGGGCTGGACCTGACCTTCGACAGCTACCCCTACCTGCGCGGCAGCAGCATCTTGGCCATGGTGGCCCTGCCGCCCGACGTCCAATTGTCCGGGCCGGACGACACCGCCGCCCGGCTCACCAACCCGACCGAGCGACAGCGCCTGCTGCGCGAATGGTTCCCGCAGATCGAGGACGTGCTCGACCGGATCACGCTGTCCTACGTCGGCGCCGACCGGTACAGCTGGGCGGAGGGCCTTTCGCTGCGCGACGCCGCCGAGCGGGCCGACACCTCACCGGGCGAACTCGTCTGCGACCTGGTCACAGCCAGCGATACGAGCGCGGGATGCGTCTTCGCGCAGCCACCCACCAACACCGACAGCGACGTGCGCACCCTCCTGCGTCACGAAGCGCAAATGGTCGGATCCGATGCCATCATGCTCGGCAGCCGACCACACCCAAGAGGATGGGGAGCGTTTGCCCGCGTGCTCGGCCGACACACCCGACAGTTGGCGGACCTGACCTGGGGACAGGCTGCCCTTCACATGGCGGGGCATCCCGCACGCCGGTTCGGGCTCACCGAGCGCGGCCTGTTACGTCCAGGCAGTTTCGCAGACGTGTGCGTGGTCGATCCGGCAACGGTCACCGATCTCGCCGACTACAGCAGTTCACGCATCCCAGCCACCGGGATCAGCGACGTGCTCGTCAACGGCCAGTTCGCGTTGCGCGACGCGCAACTGACCGGCGCCAAACCTGGACGCGGACTCCGCTACCGCGAGGAAAGCACACCAGCGGCGTGACCAGCCCCTCGACCGCCGGCGCCGCCGGCGCACCTTCGCAGACTGGGAGCCCGTCGGTGACCACGAATGCCCGACAGAACCTGCCGGTCACTGTGTCCGCAGCCCTCGCCGACCTGGAACGGACGCCGATACCTGCCACGGCCAAGGGCTTCGGCCCCTACACCGTGCACCGGGCGGTGAGCGCCGAGAGCCTGGCACGAGACCGGCCCGATCTGCACGGCGGACGGTTCAGCTTTCCCCTGCTGACGTTGCGCGAGTCCGCCCTGACGCACAACGTGGTCGGCATGGCCGGCTACTGCGCCGAGGCCGGTGTGCGGCTCGCCCCACACGGAAAGACCATGATGGCGCCGCAGCTGGCCGCGCTTCAGCTGGCTGCGGGCGCTTGGGCAATCTCGGTGGCCACGATCAGCCAGTTGCAGACGTACCACGCTTTCGGTTTCACCCGGCTACTGCTCGCCAACGAACTCGTCGACCCCGCGGGAATCCGCTGGCTCGCCGGTGCGCTGCGATCCGACCCCTCTCTCGAGGTCTACTGCTACGTGGACAGTCTTGCTGGCGTCGAACTGCTCGACAGCCTGCTCGGCGAGGACGGCGGCCACGGACGCCCATTGCCGGTGCTGATCGAGCTGGGGCACGCCGGTGGCCGTACCGGCGCACGATCGTGCACCGCCGCGTTGCAGGTCGCCCGGGCGGCGGCCGCCACTCGCACCCTCGACGTTGCCGGGGCAGCCGGCTACGAGGGCGGGCTGGGCCACCATGCCGATCCACAGACCCTGACGGCTGTCCGAGGCTACTGCGAGGAACTCCGCCGTCTCGTCACCGTCCTGGGCGAACAGGGGATCGTTGACGGAGAACCCGTCGTCTCCGCCGGAGGCAGCGCGTTCTTCGACATCGTGGTGAGCGCGCTGACCGCCCCGGCGGGACGGACACCCGCCCAACGGGTCGTGCTGCGCAGCGGCGCTTACATCACCCACGACCACGGCTTCTACCACAAGATCTCACCGGTGGGCCGGCACACGGCCGGCGTGCTCTCCCTGCGGCCGGCACTCGAGCTCTGGGCCCCCGTCTTGTCACGCCCGGAGCCGACGCTGGCCCTGCTCCAAATGGGTCGACGAGACGTCTCCTTCGACGAGGGACTGCCGGTTCCGCTGCGGCTCCGGCGCTACGACGGGCGGGAGCTTGACGCGTCGAAGACCCAGGTCACGGCTCTGAACGACCAACACGGCTACCTGAAGGTGCCGGCCGCACTGGAAATCGAGGCGGGTGATCTGGTGAGCTTGGGGATCTCCCATCCATGCACCACCTTCGACAAGTGGCCGGTCATCGCCATGATCGACGACGCGGACCGGGTCATCAACGCCGTACACACATTCTTCTGAGAGGGATCGCGCAATGAGCACCGCCGTGGCCCGGCTCACGCCGGCACCCCAACTCCTCGACAGTGGTGTGATGGCGATACTGCGGACGCAGCAGTACCGACACGTGCCGGTCGTTGCCCGGACCCTTGTCGACGCTGGTGTGACATGTCTCGAAGTCACCCTCACCATTCCCGGTGTCCTTGATCGGCTGTCCGAACTCACCACCCTTCTTCCCGACGAGGTCTGTCTGGGTGTCGGCACGATCACCTCGGCAGCCGAGGCGCGGGCCGCGGCCTCGGCCGGGGCGGCCTTTCTGGTCTGTCCCGCGCTGTGCACAGACGTGCTGGACGCTGCCGCGCAGTTACGCCTGCCGTGCTATCCCGGAGCGTGGACGCCGACCGAAGTACTCTCGGCCTGGAACGCCGGTGCGACGGCAGTCAAGCTCTTCCCCGCCGCCACCGGCGGCCCGGCACACCTGCGTCGGCTTCGCGACCCGCTGCCGCACATCCCGCTCCTCCCGACCGGCGGGGTTTCCACCGAACAGGCACCCGACTACTTCGCGGCCGGCGCCTTCGCCGTCGGGATGGGCTCGCCGCTGCTCGGAGACGCGCTCGAGGGCGGCGACCTGGACGCCCTCACGCATCGCGCGAGCAGGGTCTTGGAGATGGTCCGAACCATGCGGGGACGACGGTGAGTGCCATGGTCACCCTCGGTGAAACGATGGGACTGCTGGTCGCCGCGGATCCGGGCCCGCTGCAGCACGTCCACACGCTCCAGCTGCGGATGGCGGGTGCCGAGTCCAACGTCGCCATCGGCGCCCGGCGCCTTGGCGTCAGTACCACCTGGATCGGGCGGCTGGGTCGCGACGAGATCGGTGATCTGATCGAGCGTGAGCTCATGGCCGAAGGTGTCCAGGTCCGGATCAGAAGAGACGATGCGCCCACCGGCCTCATGATCAAGACCGCACGCACAAGCGACATCACACAGATCTCGTACTATCGGTTCGGCAGCGCTGGATCGCGGCTCGACCGCGAAGACATCGACGAAGCAACCATTGCGGCCGCCGACGTACTGCATGTCACCGGTATCACCCCCGCCCTTGGCCCCGGGCCCGCGACTGCGGTGCGTCATGCGATCGAGGTGGCGCGGGCCCACGACGTGACCGTGTCCCTCGATCTGAACTACCGCTCGGCATTGTGGGACGTCGCCACGGCCCGAACCGCATTGCGTGAACTGGTCAAGCTCTCCGACGTGCTGTTCGCCGGCGGCGAGGAAGCCGCCTTGATCGTCGCCGCCGCGGCGCCCGAACAGATGGCGCGGGCACTGGCTGCCACCGGACCGACTCAAGTCATCATCAAGCTCGGTAACCTCGGTTCCGTCGCGCTGATCGACGACCAACCCCACACCGTTGGTGTCGTGCCGGTCCGCGTGGCAGATCCTGTCGGCGCCGGCGACGCATTCGTCGCCGGATACCTCAGCGAACTCATCGCCGGCGAATCCGCACAAACCCGGCTGGCAACCGCAACTGCCACCGGCGCCTTCGCCGTCACTGTCCCCGGCGACTGGGAAGGCCTACCACACCGGCAAGAACTCACCCTGCTCAACAGCACCGACAACGTCGTCCGCTGAGCCCTTTACCGTACTCATTGCCGGAATGGTTCCGGACCACCGGTCGGGCCGGGCGCCCGCGGCGCTCCATCCGCGACCGTCGGCGCGCACTCAAGGCACTCGATCAGAGGCCGCTTGCATGAAGCATCGCCGCCGCCTTGTTCCACTGCATTGCGGGGTAGTAGGAATGGATGGTGGGAAGGCAGGCAGCCGTCGTGCCTCTACGTGCTCGGGCTGGTAGCCGTCGTCGTCGTCGTGGACGTCCTGTTCTTCAGGAGCCATTTTTGGGAGCGGCTGATGGTCAACGTCGGAATCGTCCTGGTGTTCGGCGCGTTCGCTTTGAGATTCCTGAAGACCTCGTGAGCGCAGCCATCCCATCGGCGACGCACGGCGAGCACGGTAGTCGCCGACGTCCTGTCCACCAAGCGCAAGGCCGAGCGTGCACGACGGATCAGCATCAGGGATGTCGAGGGATCAAGGCGGCGGGAGGACCGGCGCGGTCGCGGCTTCTTCGCTCCTCACCTCGCCGTGGCTGGCTAGTGTGACCGCGCCCGCCACCGCGAGCACGAACCCGAGGACCGCAGCCCACGCCCAACCAGCACGGGGCGCGTCGCCCAGCAGCAGCAATCCCACCAGCGCCGGTGCGATGGTTTCGGCAACGACCAGTGGAGCGGTCGCCTGCGTGACAGTGCCACGTTGCAACGCCGTCGACAGGGCCAACATCCCGACCGGAGCGGCCACGACCAGGGCGTACGTCGCGGGGTCGGTGAACAGGACCGTCGGCGCGAACGACTGCGGGAGGATGCGAGCGGCCGTCGCGACGACGCCGAATTGGAGCCCCGCGACCGCCCCGAGTGCGGCGGCGCCCAGTCGTCCCGGCAGCCGGGCCAGCAGCACTGCCAGCCCGCTCAGCGCGACCCCGGCCGCCAGGACACCCCAATGCGTTCCGGACGTCACCGGGACCGGATGGTCCTCGGCGGCAGAGAGGGCGAGCAAGATCAGACCGGCAACGACCACCCCGACGGCGACCTTCTCGCGGCCGCGCAGCCCCATGTGCAGAACGAATGCGCCCAGCACGGCGGTGACCGCCAGGCTGCTGGCAATCACGCCCTGCACCAGAAAGAGCGGGAGCATACGCAGGGCCACCAGCGACATCATGAAGCCCAGGACGTCCAAACCGAGCCCCGCGACGTAGGGCCAAGACTTCAACAGGCGCAGGACGAGGCGCGGGTCCAGCCCCTCTGCGGTTGCCGTCCGCCGAGCGGCGAGGGCCTGCAGGACCGAGGCCACGCCGTAGCAGACGGCCGCACCGAAGGCGCCGACCAGACCCAAGATCACGGGAGCGATTTTACGACCGATGCCTGGCTGGCTCGGGTCCGCTCGCAGCCAACAGTCAAAATCGTGCCACTGAAAACCTGCCACTGGTAAGTTACCACTGGTAAGTTCTCACGGTGAGTGATAACTATCATCACGGACGGCTCCCCGAAGCAGTGATCGAGCGTGCGGTCGAAGTCATCGGGCGTGACGGGGTGCAGGCGCTGAGCCTGCGGTCCCTGGCCGCCGACCTCGGAGTCAGCCACACCGCACCCCGGCACCACTTCGGCAGCCGCGAGGGGGTCCTCAAGGCGATCGCGACCCAGGGCTTCCACCTGCTCGCGGAGCGGCTGGTCAGCGTCCGCGAGTCAGGCCAGGGGTTCATCGAGTCCGGCGTGGCCTACGTCGAGTTCGCCGTCGAGCACCCCGCGCACTTCCACGTGATGTTCTCGGCGGCCCTGCTCGACGACGACCCCGAGCTCCACGCGGCACGGGCGTCGACCTTCGCGGAGCTTCGCACCGGCGTGGATCGGCTGTCGTCCGGGCCGATCGAAGACGCAGCAGCGGCTGCCCTCGCCGCCTGGGCGTTGGTGCACGGCATCGCGACGCTGGCGCTGTCCGGCAACCTCGACGCCGCCGCACTTCGCCCGCTGATCGCCGGCGGAGATCTGTCGGCCATCACGCGTCGTGCGGCCCGGGATGCTGTACGGATCGCCGAAACGCGATGGCGAATCGTGAGCGGGCTCCAGGTCCGTTCAGCGCCCAAGCGCAGAACCTGAAAGGAACCCGCTCGTGTCGAACGCCACCCTGCTCTCTACCGGGATCATCCTGCTCGTCGTCGTCACCATCGCCTACGGGGGCACCTTCTTGTTGCGGGTCAGCACTGGATCTGTGCCGACCAACGACCTGCAGAAGTCCTTCTTCCGAGCCGGCCACGGTCACGCCGGCGTCTTGTTGATGCTGGGATTGATCATCCGATTGCTGATGGTCGAGCCCGCCGTTCCCGCGTGGAGCAGCGCCATCGGCGACCTCGTCTTGTTCGCGGCGATCCTGATGCCGGCGGGGTTCTTCCTTTCCGTGATCGGCCGCAATCCCCAGCGTCCGAACCGGTGGCGCGTGCTCATCGGCGTCGGTGCGGCCAGTCTCGCCGTCGGACTGGTCGGGTCCGGTCTCGGACTGATCATCGCTGCCGCTGCATAGGGTCGCCGGGTGCGCACCCTGCTCCGGTGCGAGTCCGGGTCGATGCTGTCGATCATTGCGGTGGAAAAGCCGAACCACGACCAGCAGGGACGTCCGCCGCGTTGGTCACGACCGGGGAATCGGCACGATGCACCACCAGGCTCGTCACCGTCACCGATACGTTGGCGCCATGATCGGAGTGGGCGCCGTCGATCGGGCGTACGAGGGCCTGGGCGGCGTCGTCACCCGTACCCCGCTGGACTTGTGCCTCCGGCACAGTTCGGCGGCCGGCGCGCGGGTCTGGCTGAAACGCGAGGACCTCCAGGTGGTCCGCTCCTACAAGGTGCGCGGCGCGTACAACCTGATCGCATCCCTCCCTCGCGACGTGTCCTTGGCCGGCGTGGTCTGTGCCAGCGCCGGAAACCACGCACAGGGGGTCGCCTACGCCTGTGCCCGGATCGGGGTGAGCGCCCGGATCTACGTGCCACGAACCACGCCGCGGCAAAAGCGGGACCGGATCCGCGTCCTCGGCGGCTCGCTGGTGGACCTCCGGGTCGAGGGCGACACCTACGAGGAGTCCGTCGAGCTCGCGTACGCCGACGCCGCCGCCTCCGGCCGGTTCCAGGTGCCCGCCTTCGATCACCCGGACGTGATCGCCGGGCAGGGCACGGTGATGCGTGAGGTGGTCGAGCAACTCGAGCGCGCACCGGACCTGGTGGTCGTCCCGGTCGGCGGTGGGGGCCTGTTGGCCGGCTGCCTGGCCTGGCTGGCCGAGCACCATCCCGGCACTGCGGTGCTGGCGGTCGAACCGACCGGGGCGGCCAGCTTGACCGCAGCGATGGCCGCTGGTCACCCGGTGGCACTGGAGGAGCTCGACACCTTCGTCGACGGCGCCTCGGTCCGTCAGGTCGGAGCCGAGCCGATGACGGTGATCGCCGCCTACCCGGGTCCGCTGGAGGTGCGGACGGTGGACGTCGGCACCATCTGCGAGGAGATGATCGAGCTCTTCCAGACCGAGGGACTGATCGCCGAGCCGGCCGGAGCCCTCGCGCCAGCCGCCCTGCGTCAGCTGGTACGGCAGCAGCCCGGCGCCGACGCCCGCCATGACATCGTCTGCATCGTCTCCGGCGGCAACCAGGACATCAGCCGTTATGCAGAGGTTGCCGAACGCGCGCTGGTGTCTGAGGGCGTGAAGCACTACTTCATCGTGGAGTTCCCCCAGGAGCCGGGCGCGCTGCGGCGGTTTCTCGACGACGTGCTCGGACCGGACGACGACATCACGTTGTTCGAATACGTCAAGCGCACCAGCCGCGACTACGGCCCGGCGCTGGTCGGCATCGAGCTGAGTTCTCGAACAGATCTTCCTCGGCTGCTGGCCAGCATGGCCGACTCCCCGATCCATGCCGAGAAGGTCGACCCCGACAATCCGGTCTTCCGCTACTTGATCTGAGCGGACCGGCATCGATAGATTCCCGTTGTGTGACCGCACCCGAGCGGGCTGCCAAGGTTCCAACGAGGCGGTCGCCATGACGATCATCGCCCAGTGGCTGCCTTGTGGGCCTACCTGATCGAGCTGGTGATCAAGATCGTCGCGCTCGGCACCATCCCGCGCAACCGCAGACCGTCGTCGTCGCTGGCCTGGCTGCTGCTGATCGTGGTGACGCCGATCCTCGGCCTGTTCCTGTTCTTCTTGATCGGCAGCCCCTTCGTCCGTGGCCGCCGCGAGCGGGTTCAGCTCCAGGCCAACGAAGTGATCTTCGAAAGGACCGCGGATCTTCCCGAGCTGCCGTCCGAACACGAGCTGCCGGGTGGTCTGGACAGCCTCGTCCGACTGAACCGCCGACTCGGCTCGTTGCCGATCATGACCGGCACCAGTCACGGGCTCCTCGGCGACTACGACGCCTCCATAGCGGCCATGACCGAAGCGGTTCGCCAGGCTCGCACACGAGTACATGTCGAGATCTACATCATGGCCTGGGACCGCACGACCGACCCCTTCTTCACCGCGCTGGTCGAAGCCGTCCGCCGTGGGGTCGAGGTGCGCCTGCTCTACGACCACATCGGCTCGCGCAAGTACCCGGGCTTCCGGCGGATGAACCGGCAACTGAGCGAAGCCGGGATCGAGTGGCACCAGATGATGCCCATCCATCCGCTGAAGGGCCGTTGGCGCCGACCCGACCTCCGCAACCACCGCAAGCTGTTGGTGGTCGACGGTGAGGTGGCGTTCATGGGCTCGCAGAACATGATCGACGCCAGCTACCTGATGCCGAAGAACCGCAAGATCGGTCGGGCGTGGCACGACCTCAACATCAAGCTCAGCGGACAGATCGTCTTCTCGCTGGACGCGGTGTTCGCGCTGGACTGGTACGCCGAGACGGGCGAGTCGCTGGTCGATGCGATCACTCCGCCCGAGGACTATCCGCCCGGTGATCAGGCCATGCAGCTCCTACCCTCGGGTCCCGGCTACCTCACCATCCCGAACCTGCGGCTGTTCACCGGTCTGGTCCACCGCTCCCAGCACCGGCTCTCGCTGACCAGCCCGTACTTCGTGCCGGACGATTCGCTGATGGAGGCGATCACCACCGCGGCGTACCGGGGGGTCGACGTCGAACTGTTCGTGTCCGAGCTCGCGGACCAGTTCATGGTGCAACACGCCCAGGCCTCCTACTACGAGGAACTGTTGGAGGCCGGCGTTCGGATCTATCTCTATCCGAAACCGACGGTGCTGCACGCCAAGTTCTTCACCGTCGACGACATCGTCGGTGTGATCGGTTCCTCCAACATGGACTACCGCTCGTTCGGCCTGGACTACGAGATCTCGTTGATGGGCACCGATCCGAGCTTCGTCGCGGACCTGCGCCGGATCTCCGACGAGTACCGCTCCGTCTGCCTCGAACTCACCGCCGACGATTGGGAGCGGCGTCCCCGGGCCAAGCGGTACGTCGAAAACGTCATGCGGCTCCTATCGGCCCTGCAATGATCAACTCTGCGCGTCCACTGTCCCCGCTGGCCGGATCTTGATCGATCGACTCCCGTCGAACTTGATCGATTGAGTGGCCTCGAAGCCCGCGGGTCGCTGTCTGGCCACGGTCACGTCTGGATAGCATCCCCGGTATGGCTATCCGAGAAGTCGGTGTGGACGGGCCCGCTTCCGATGCCCTCCTGGCCATGGGCCGCTTCTTTTCACGCTGGGACGAGACCTCAGATGGCCGAGCCGCCTTCCTCGAGGGCGGTCGTTCCGGCGATGTCTTCTATCGCGATCGTTGGAGTCATGACAAGGTCGTGCGCTCGACCCACGGCGTGAACTGCACCGGGTCGTGCTCGTGGAAGGTGTACGTCCGCGACGGCATCATCACCTGGGAGGCACAACAGACCGACTACCCGAGCGTCGGCCCGGACCGGCCCGAGTACGAGCCTCGCGGCTGTCCCCGAGGTGCGGCGTTCTCCTGGTATACCTACTCCCCCACTCGGGTGCGATACCCGTACGTCCGGGGCGTGCTCCTGGAGTTGTATCGCGAGGCCAAGCAGAGACTTCGCGATCCGGTACTCGCCTTCGGCGAGATCAGCACGAACCCAGAAACCCGCCGTCGGTACCAGCGGGCCCGCGGCAAGGGCGGTCTCGTTCGCGCATCCTGGGCCGAGGCGGTGGAACTTGTCGCGGCAGGCTACGTCCACACGATCAAGACCTACGGCCCGGATCGCTGTGCCGGTTTCTCCCCCATCCCGGCGATGTCGATGGTCTCGCACTGTATCGGGACTCGCTTCACCCAGCTGATCGGCGGGGTGATGACCTCTTTCTACGACTGGTACGCAGACCTGCCGGTGGCCAGCCCACAGGTGTTCGGCGACCAGACCGACGTGCCCGAGTCAGGGGACTGGTGGGACGCGACCTACCTGATGATGTGGGGATCCAACGTCCCGGTGACCCGGACGCCGGACGCACATTGGATGGCTGAAGTCCGTTATCGCGGTACCAAGGTGGTGACGGTCTCCCCCGACTATGCCGACAACACCAAGTTCGCCGACGAGTGGCTCCCCTGCCAGGCCGGAACCGACGCCGCGCTCGCAATGGCTATGGGTCACGTGATCTTGTCCGAGAACTACGTGAAGCGGAGAGTTCCGTTCTTCGTGGAGTTCTCGCGGAGTTACACCGACCTGCCCCACCTGATAACGCTGGTCGAGCACGCCGACGGTGGCCTCGTCCCCGGCAAGTTCCTCACTGCCGCCGATCTCGCTGTCGACGGAGACCCTTCGACAGGCTCAGGGCACATGGCGGGCGGCTCAGGGCACATGGCGGGAGGCTCAGGGCAGGTCCCGCCGGAAGAGGCCTGGAAGACCGTCGTGCTCGATGCGGCCACCGGCGAGCCCCGGGTCCCGAACGGGTCGATGGGCTTCCGGTACGCCGACTCCGGAGTAGGCCGATGGAACCTGGACCTGGAAGGTGTCACGCCGGCACTGTCGATCCGCGACGCCAAGATCACTGCCGATGACGTCGAGGTGCTCCTTCCCCGCTTCGACGCACCTGACGGTTCCGGCGGCGTGCTGAGGCGCGGAGTGCCGGCTACCCGGATCGGTGGTCGTCTGGTCACCACGGTCTTCGATCTGCTGCTCGCGCAGTACGGGGTTGCCCGCCCCGATCTGCCGGGCGAGTGGCCGAGTGGCTATGACGATGCGCAGAGTCCTTAGACCCCAGCCTGGCAGGAGGACATCACCGGCGTTCCCGCCGAGGCCTGCACCCGGATCGCCCGCGAGTTCGCGGCTAACTCCGAGGAGTCGAAGGGCCGTTCCATGATCATCATGGGTGCCGGCATCTGTCAGTGGTTCCACGGTGACGCGACCTATCGTGCCGTCCTCGCGCTGTTGATCTTGACCGGAGCGATGGGCCGCAACGGTGGTGGCTGGGCCCACTACGTCGGCCAGGAGAAGTGCCGCCCGATCACCGGTTGGCTTTCCCTGGCCAACGCCTTGGACTGGTCGCGCCCGCCGCGCACGATGGCCGGCACGTCGTACTGGTACATGCACACCGACCAGTGGCGCTTCGACGGCTACGCAGCCGACGCCCTCGCGTCCCCACTGGCTGAGGGCAATCTCGCCGGAATGCACACCGCCGACACGATCGCCCAGTCGGCCCGGCTGGGCTGGATGCCTTTCTACCCGCAGTTCTCCGTCAGCCCGTTGGACGTCGCGGATCGGGCGGCGGCCGCCGTGGCGGCCGGCGAGGCCCCTGACGCGCCGGCCTTCGTGGCCGATGCGCTGGCGTCGGGGGAGCTCACACCGGCCATCACCGACATCGACGCACCGCAGAACTGGCCGCGCGTACTCACCCTGTGGCGCTCCAATCTGATGGGTTCGTCGGCCAAGGGCAACGAGTACTTCCTCAAATACCTGCTCGGCACGCATAGCAACGTGCTGGCCACCGACGAAGCGTCGGTCCGGCCACGCGAGATCGTTTGGCACGACGAGATCCCCGAGGGCAAACTCGACCTGCTCGTCTCCGCCGACTTCAGGATGACCTCGACGACGCTGCTGTCCGACGTCGTCTTCCCGGCAGCAACCTGGTACGAGAAGCACGACCTGTCCTCGACAGACATGCACCCGTTCGTGCATGCGTTCACGCCGGCGATCGACCCACCGTGGGAAGCCAAGAGCGATTTCGAGATGTTCCACCTGATCGCTACCGATCTCTCGGCGATGGCGCGGACGCATCTGGGCACCCGCCAGGACCTGGTCTCGGTGCCGATGCAACACGACACGCCCGGCGAGACCGCGCAACCGGGCGGGACCGTGCGTGATTGGGGCCGGGGTGACGTGTCGTCATTACCCGGCAAGACCATGCCGGTCTTCGCCGTGGTGGAGCGGGACTACACCGCAATCGCCGACAAGCTCGCCGCAGTCGGTCCGCTCGCCGACGAGTTGGGCTTCACCATCAAGGGCATCACCTACGACGTGAAGCACGAGGTCGAGCGGCTCGGGCGCTCGCACGGGGTGATGTCCCGTGGGGCCGCCGAGGGCAGGCCCGCCATCGACACCGACGTGAGGATGGCCGAGGCGATCCTGAGCTTCTCCGGCACGACGAACGGCGAGCTGGCGACGCAAGGATTCCGATCGCTGGAGCGCCGGGTCGGGAAGCCGCTCGCCGACCTCGCCCAGGGTTCGGAGGAGAAGCGGATCACGTTCCCGATGACCCAGGCATCGCCGCAGCCGGTGATCACGTCGCCGGAGTGGTCGGGGTCGGAGACCGGCGGTCGTCGCTATGCGCCGTTCACGGTGAACATCGAGCGTCTGAAACCGTTCCACACGCTGACCGGTCGGATGCACTTCTATCTCGACCACGACTGGATGCGCGACCTCGGAGAGGCGATGCCGATCTATCGGCCACCGTTGGACATGCACCGGCTGTTCGGCGAGTCCCGGCTCGGTCCGGATGGGTCGCAGCAGATCGTGGTGCGCTATCTGACCCCGCACTCGAAGTGGTCCATCCACTCCGAGTACCAGGACAACCTGTTCATGCTGTCCCTCTCCCGGGGCGGGCCTTCGGTGTGGATGAGCACGGCGGACGCGGCCGCGATCGGGGTCGCCGACAACGACTGGGTCGAGTGTGTGAACTCCAATGGCGTGATGGTCGGCCGTGCCGTGGTCTCGCACCGGATGCCGACCGGCGTGGTCTACGTCCACCACGCCCAGGAACGCACGATCGACGTCCCGAAGTCCGAAGCGACGGGTCGCCGTGGCGGCATCCACAACTCGGTGACCCGGTTGCTGGTGAAACCGACGCACCTGATCGGCGCGTACGCACAACTCTCGTACACGTTCAACTACCTCGGCCCGACGGGAAACCAACGTGACATGGTCGCGACCATCCGCAAACGGTCCCAGGAGGTGACTTACTGATGCGCGTGATGGCTCAGATGGGGATGGTGATGAACCTGGACAAGTGCATCGGTTGCCATACCTGCTCGGTTACCTGCAAGCAGGCCTGGACGAACCGGGCTGGCACGGAGTACGTGTGGTTCAACAACGTCGAAACCCGTCCCGGTCAGGGATATCCACGCCGCTATGAAGATCAGGAGACCTGGCGCGGGGGCTGGACGTTGAACTCCCGCGGCCGGCTGACGCTGCGGACAGGGAGTCGGCTCAAGCGGCTGTTGACGATCTTCTCCTCCCCGGTCCAGCCGAAGCTGGCCGACTACTACGAACCGTGGACCTATGACTACCAGACCTTGATCGACGCCCCACTGGGCGACGACTTCCCGGTGGCCCGACCGAAGTCCTTGATCACCGGTGAGGACACCAAGATCACCTGGTCGGCCAACTGGGACGACGATCTGGGCGGCACCAGCGAGCATGGGCACCTGGACCCGATCGTGGCCAAGGTCCGACAGGAGGCCAACGACAAGATCAAGTTCGAGTTCGAGCAGACCTTCATGTTCTATCTGCCGCGGATTTGCGAGCACTGCCTGAACCCGTCGTGCATGGCGTCGTGCCCCTCCGGCGCGATCTACAAGCGCTCCGAGGACGGCATCGTGCTGGTCGACCAGGACCGCTGCCGGGGCTGGCGACAGTGCATCACCGGCTGTCCGTACAAGAAGATCTACTTCAACCACAAGACCGGCAAGGCCGAAAAGTGCACGCTCTGCTATCCGCGGCTCGAGGTCGGCATCCCGACCGTGTGCTCGGAGACCTGCGTCGGGCGGTTGCGCTACCTGGGCCTGTTCCTCTACGACGCCGACAAGGTCACGGAGGCGGCATCGACGCCGAACGAGCGTGACCTGTACGAAGCCCAGCTGGACCTGATCTTGGATCCGAACGACCCGGCGGTGATCGCCGCAGCGCGGCAGCAGGACATCCCCGCCGACTGGATGGACGCAGCTCGGCGCTCGCCCGTCTACACCCTGGCGAAGACGTACAAGGTGGCGCTCCCGCTGCATCCGGAGTACCGCACGATACCGATGGTCTGGTACATCCCGCCGCTTTCCCCGGTCGTGGACCTGCTCCGTGATCAAGGGCACGACGCGGAAGCGACCGACACGTTGTTCGGGGCCATCGACGCTCTCCGGATTCCCGTCGAGTACCTGGCGGAGTTGTTCACCGCCGGCGACACCGAGGTGGTCACCGGAGTGCTGAAGCGGCTCGCCGCGATGCGGTCGTATCTGCGCGACATCACATTGGGTCGGGAGGGCGACAAGTCGATCCCGGAGTCGGTGGGGATGACCGGGGAGTCGATGTATGCGATGTACCGGTTGCTCGCCATCGCCAAGTACGAGGATCGATACGTCATCCCCACCGCTCACTACGAGCAGGCGCACGACCTCGAAGAACTCGGCTGTTCCCTGGACTTCGACGGCGGTCCGTACAGCGGCGAGTCCGGACCTTTCGGGGAAGCCAGCGGTCGGCCGATGCCGGTCGCTGTCGAGACGTACCAGGCCCTCAAGCAGAGGCAGACCGCCGACACCGCCACAGACACCAACGCCACCCACGGGCGGGTGAACCTCCTCAACTGGGACGGCAACGGCACTGCACACGGACTGTTCCCGAATCGGACTGAAGACCGGTGAAGTGGTCACGTTCCAGCCGTCGACCGCTCGATCCGTCGGCGAGTTCAGGGCGGCCCGAGCGCCGAGAGTCGAAGCCCAGGGCGGGCCGAGCTCAGCACACATCCACGCGGTCTGAGCCTGTCGAACCCACCTCGCAGCCCGAACCCCAATCGTGGCCCGAGCCTGTCGAAGGCCGTTCCCGGCGAGTGATATACCAGGCCGCCTCGGTTGCCTTGAACTATCCCGAAGACGCGTTGCTCGAGCGAGCCGACCTGATCGGAACCGCCCTGGCAGAGTCAGCCCCCGCGGCGCTGGCCGATTTCGACCCCTTGCTGTCCTGGTGGCAGCGCACACCACCCGCCGAGGTGCAGTCGACGTACGTGAGGGTCTTCGACCTCACCCGCAAGCACACGCTCTATCTGACCTACTGGACCGACGGCGACACCCGGCGCCGCGGGCAGGTGCTGGCCGACGTCAAGCAGCGATATCGAGATGCCGGACTGCTGCTGTCGGGATCGACCGAGTTGCCCGATTACCTGCCGCTCGTGCTCGAGTTCGCCCGGCACCGGCGCGAAGGCGGCGCCGCGCTGTTGCAGGAGTATCGAGCAAGCCTTGAACTGATCAGGCTTTCGCTGCTGGAGACGTCGTCACCGTACGCAGGTGTACTGGCTGCGGTCTGCGCGACCCTCCCCGGCGCTTCGCCGAGCGACCGACAGCATGCCATGGCCATGGCCTCGGCGGGGCCACCGGCCGAATCGGTCGGACTCGAGCCCTATGACCCACGCCTGCTTCCACTCGCCGACGCCCGGAGTCGCTCGTGAACCTCCTGCTCTGGGGCGTCCTGCCCTACGTGATGATGGCCGTCCTGATCGGCGGTCTGATCTGGCGCTACCGCTACGACCAGTTCGGTTGGACGACTCGGTCCTCGCAGCTGTACGAGTCGCAACTGCTCCGGATCGGCTCTCCCCTGTTCCACTTCGGCATCCTCGTGGTGATCGTCGGCCACCTCGGCGGACTCGTGATTCCGAAGGCGTGGACGGATGCGGTGGGCGTATCGGAGAACATGTACCACCTCACCGCACTGGCTCTGGGCAGCGTGGCCGGGATAGCGACGCTGGCCGGGATCGTGATCTTGATCTACCGACGACGCACCACCGGTCCCGTGTTCATGGCCACCACCAAGAACGACAAGACGATGTATGTCGTGCTGGTCGCAGCCATCGTCGCGGGACTGTCGACGACGCTGGTCAGTGTGTTCGGTCCGCACGATGACACCACCTATCGGGAGACCGTCTCTCCCTGGTTCCGGTCGCTGTTCGTCTTTCAACCCGATATCGCCTCCATGACGGCAGCCTCGCTCAGCTTCAAGATCCACACCCTGATCGGGATGGTCCTGTTCACCATCTGGCCGTTCACCCGACTCGTCCACGCGTTCACCGCACCCGTGCATTACCTTTTCAGGCCCTATATCGTCTACCGGAGCCGGGACACGCGCCCGGTCGCGACCAACCGTGGAACCCGTCGCGGCTGGGCACCGATCGGTACCCCGGACCGCGAGGCCGATCGGACCGGACGCGGAATCAACGGAAAGAGCAGCCGATGAGCGGACAGCCTTCCGCAGCATCCACGTCGTCGGGTGCCGCACTGGCCGGTCGAGGTCGCAACCTCGGGCTCGCTCTGCTGGCCTTCACGATCACCTTCTGGGCTTGGAACCTCATCGGCCCGTTGGGTGCGCGTTACACCGAGGTCCTGGGACTGAGTGCGCCACAGAAGTCGTTGCTCGTCGCCACTCCCGTGCTGGTCGGCTCGGTGGGACGGATCCTCACCGGTGCGCTGACCGACCGTTTCGGTGGCCGCCTGATGTTCACGGTTCTCACGGCGGCTTCGGCCATCCCGGTGCTGCTGGTCGCCCTGGCCAGCTCGCTGGACTCCTACCCGCTGTTGCTGATCTTCGGTTTCATCCTGGGCATCGCCGGCACGACCTTCGCGATCGGCATTCCTTTCGTCAACGCGTGGTACGAGCCGGCGCGCCGGGGCTTCGCCACCGGGCTCTTCGGCGCGGGCATGGGCGGGACGGCACTGTCGGCCTTCTTCACGCCGCGGTTCGTTCGCTGGTTCGGCGATGTCACCACCCATGTGATCATCGCGGTGGCGCTGCTGGTGGTAGCCGCCATCGTGTGGTTCTTCATGCGGGACTCGCCGGTCTGGAAGCCCAACGCCGATCCCGTCGCCCCGAAACTCGCTGCCGCGGCGAAGCTGCCGGTGACGTGGCAGATGTCGTTCCTCTACGCCGTCACGTTCGGTGGTTTCGTGGCGTTCTCGACCTACCTGCCGACGTACCTGAAGGACGTCTACGACTTCGACCTCACCGGCGCCGGCACCCGAACCGCCGGTTTTGCGATCGCCGCGGTTGTCGCCCGCCCGGTCGGTGGGTGGTTCTCGGACCGGATCGGACCGGCCCGCGTGTTGATGATCTCCCTGACCGGAGCAGCCGTGATGGCGATCGTGGTCTCGCTCAGACCGGCACCCGAGCTGGCTGCCGGCATCACCTTCGTGTTGATGGCGCTGTTCCTCGGTCTGGGCACGGGCGCGGTCTTCACCTGGGTCGCGCAGCGGTCACCCGGCAACCGGGTGGGCACGGTGACCGGGATCGTGGGAGCTGCGGGAGGGCTCGGCGGATACTTCCCGCCGTTGGTGATGGGCGCGACCTACGACGAGGCGACCCACAGCTACACCATCGGGTTGATCTTGCTGTGCATCACCGCCGTCGGCGCCCTCGTCTTCACCGTTGCCTTGTCCCGGAGGCGCTCCTCTGGAGAGCGGTCGACCTGACGATGCGGATCTCGCCCGCCGGTTCCACCAGTCGATCGCAGTGGTGTCACCGGTAAGCCACCCACCGGCACACCGCTCGCCGAATGAATCCCACGAGCCGGAAGATCCGGAATCAGCCGGCGCGGGTAACCGTCACCGGCGTATCCATCACTCGCCGGCCGCGGACGACTCTGGTCGGACCGATCAGTTGCATCGACACCGGGCCGGCATAGGTGTCGCCGGCCGTGCCGACCCGGAAGGCGAACTCGCCCGGCTCCACGATCCGCTCCAGGCCTCGGCCGGTGAAGGCGAGCCTGTCGGTGTGCACCGCAAAGCTCACCCTGAGCGCGGCGCCAGGCTCGAGATCTACCCGGGCGAACCCGACGAGCTGAGTGACCGGTCGGGTGACACTGGCGACAGGATCGGAGACGTAGAGCTGGACGACCTCCGTCGCGTCGCGGTCACCGGTGTTGCGCACGGTCACACTCACCTGGACGGTGTCGTCGCTCGCCGTCTCCGCCGAGCCGACGGCCAGGTCTGAGTAGGCGTAGGAGGTGTAGGACAACCCGTGACCGAACCAGAACGCCGGGCTCGGATCGAGGTTACTTACCCCCTGACTGGCCTGCCCGAGCGGCGGTGCCAGATAGGTGTACGGCTGGGCTCCCGGATCTCGCGGGATGCCGACGGGCAGCTTCCCGGACGGGTTGACCCGGCCGGACAGCACGCCCGCCAACGCTGCTCCCCCTTCCTCACCGGGGAAGAAGGCCTGGACGATCGCCGCGGACCGCTCCCGATAGGCGCCGAGGGCGTAGGGCCGACCCGACACCGCGATCAGCACCGTGGGCCGACCCGCATCGAGCACCGCCTCGACGAGCTCGGGCTGTCGACCGGGCAGCGCGAGATCCGGTGCGTCACATCCCTCGCCCGAGGTTCCGGCGCCGAACAGGCCGGCCCGGTCACCGACCGCCAGCAGCACGACGTCCGCGGCCACCGCGTCGGCCACCGCCGCATCGACGCCACGCAGATCCCCTCCGCTGACATCGCATCCTTGCGCACAGGTGATCTCCGCGTCCGGGAACTCGACCCGGAGCGCTTCGAGTAGGGACGACGTCTCGATGCCGAGCCCGCCATCGAAGTCGGGGTGCTGCGGGATGACGTGGTTGGGAAAGGCGTAGCAGCCGAAGAACGCCTGCGGGTCGTCCCCGCACGGGCCGATCAGGGCGATCCGGTTCGGCTTCGTCAAGGGCAGGATGCGCCTCGGGTTGTCGAGCAGCACGATGCTCTCCTGCGCCATGCGCCGAGCGATGTCGCGATTGTCGGCCGAGTCGAGATCGACTTCGTGGGCCCTCTCGGTAGCGCTCCAGTTGGGATCGAGCAGGCCGAGCTCCAGCTTCTGGGCCAACACCCGGCGCAGCGCCCGATCGACCAGGACCTCGTCCACCCGCCCGGCGGCGATCTCGGCCAGCAGCGGATCTCCGAAGCACACTGTCGCGGGCAGTTCCACGTCCAGCCCGGCCCTCAACGCGTACGCTGCCGCTTCGCCCGGCGTACCGGCGATCTTGTGCATGATCTGCAAGAAGGTGACCGCGCCGTAGTCGGAGACCACCGTCCCGTCGAAGCCCCACTGCTCGCGCAGGACGGCGGTGAGCAGGTGGGGATCCGAGGCCACCGGGATGCCGTCCACATCGGTGTAGGAGTTCATCACGCTGCGCACTCCGCCGTAGCGGACAGCGTGCTCGAACGGCGGCAGGATGACGTCCGCGAGCTCGCGTGGCCCGAGGCTGACGGGTGCGTGGTTCCGAGCGGCTTTGGACGCCGCGTACCCCGCGAAGTGCTTGAGGGTGGCCACGATGCCGTTCTGCTCGAGTCCTCGGACGTACGCCGTGCCGAGCTGGCTGACCAGATAGGGATCCTCGCCAAGCGTCTCCTCGACCCGGCCCCACCGATAATCCCGGACCACGTCAAGCACTGGCGACAGGCCCTGGTGTACCCCGACCGCCGCCATGTCCCGGCCGATCGCCGACGCCATCTCGAGCACGAGATCGGCGTCGAAGGTCGCGGCCCAGGCCAACGACGCCGGATAGACCGTCGCCTCGTACGTCGTGAAGCCGGTCAGGCACTCCTCGTGCACGATGGCCGGGATACCCAGGCGGCTGGCCTCGACGACCGCCGACTGGAGCATGCGCACCCGATCGACACCGTCGGTGACGGTCAGTGGCGCCGTGCCGAACACTCGGGTGAGGTGCCCGATGCCGTGGGACACGGACTCCTCGAACGTCTGACGCCGGCTGAACGCGTCCTGCATCGGTGCGACGTCACCGGTGACTACGTCGAACCCCAGCCACACGCTGCCGAGTTGGGCCACCTTCTCCTCGAGGGTCAACTCGCCGAGCAGGGCCTCGACCCGCTCCTCCGACGGGCGGGACGGATCCCGCCAGGCGACCGTCGGCACGGCGCGGGTCGGGGTTACGTGAGTAGTCATATTCGTTTCCTTCTCCGAGCCGGTGCTACTTACCGAAGCCGGCGGTGAGTCCGCTGATCAGCTGACGACGCCCGACGACATACAGGACGAGAATCGGCAGCGTGGACAGGACGACCGCGGCCAGCACCGCCGGGATGTTCGTGCTGTACTCACCCTGGTACGCCCACAAGGCCAAGGGCAGGACTCGCTTCTCCGGGCTCTGAGTCAAGATCAACGGGAACAGGAAGCCGTTCCACACGTTCAGACCGGTGTAGATGCTGACCGTCACGATGGCCGGTCGGGTCAACGGGAACGCCAGCTTCCAGGCCATCTGCCAGTCGCTGCAGCCGTCCAGCTTCATCGACTCGAACAACTCCCGGGGAACGTCGCGCAAGAAGTTGCTCAAGATCAGCACGGCGAGCGGGATGCCGAACGCGATCGAGGGCAGGATCAGCGCCCCCAGGCTGTCGTACATGTGGATTCGGATGATGATCAGATAGATGGGAATGATCGTGGCCTGGAGCGGGATCGCCAGTCCGAGCAGGAAAAGACCACGGCAGAAGCTCAGAAAGCGGCTGTCTCCACGGACGATCGCGTACGAGGCGAGGAAGCTGAACAACACGGCGGGAACGACGGCGCCGACGGAGATGATCACCGAGTTCAAGAAGTAGCGACCGATGTCCTTCTCGATCACGTCCTGGTAGGCCGACAACGCGGGCGGGATCGGTGGCCCCAGCGGATTGGAGGTGAAGTACGCGCCCTGGTCCTTGAAGCTGGTGATCACGATGAAGTAGATCGGCAAGATGATGACCGCCAGCCACACCCAGGCGAGCAGCCCGCCCAGGTAGTTGCGACGCCCCTTGACCCGGGTGCCCGCGGTGCGTGGCGGCGCCGGGGTGGCAGCGACGGTGGCGGTGGTCACATGCCCTCCATCTGGCTGGCACTTCGGTCCCGACCGCCGATCCGCTGGATGCCGAGGGTGAGCAGCAGGCCGAACACGACGAGGAAGACACCGATCACGCTCGCTACCCCCATCTGATTGGCCTGGAAGCCGCGGATGTACATGTCGAGCGCGAGGATGCGCGTGGCGTTTCCCGGACCGCCCTGGGTCAGCACGTAGATCAGGTCGAAGTAGGTCAGCGACCCGACCAGGATCAGGGTCGAGGAGGTGATGATCGTGTATTTCAGCTGCGGCACCGTGATCGAGAAGAACTGTCGGACCCGGCCGGCGCCGTCGATCTGAGCCGCCTCGTACAGCTGCCCGGGGATCTGCCGCACCCCACCTTGGTAGATCAAGGTGTGAAACGGGATGAACTGCCAGGAGATCACGAAGATCACCACGCCGAAGGCCAGCGTCGGGTCGCCCAGCCAGTCTTGGGAAAGGAACGGAAGGTGCAGACCGGCGCCGAGCCCGAAGTAGGGGTCCAGCAGGGACTTGAAGGCAATAGCTACCGCCGCCGAAGACATCAGTAACGGGAGGAAGTACAGCACCGCCAGTAGAGCGCGATAGCGTTCTCGACCGGCCACGAACGTGCCCAGGAGCAGGCTGATCGGGGTCTGGACCACCCAGGACAAGATCATCACTGCCAGGGTGAGGAAGAGTGCGTGGTAGGTCTCCGGGTCGGTCAGGGCCGACCGCCAGCTGGTCAGACCGGTGAAGGTGATCGGGCTGATCCCGTCCCAGCTGGTGAAGGACAAGACCAGCACACCGATCACCGGGACGAACGCGAAGGCCAAGAACATCGCCAGGGCGGGCAGGACCATGATCCACAGCCGGCTCGACGTCGAGCCGGCGCCCGACGATGTCGCTCGGTGGCGAGTTCCCGCACTCTGCCGTTCGAGTGGCGCGACTGCCGTCACGTCACTTCCCGATCGTGGCGTTCATCGCCGTCGCGAACTGATCCGGGCTGATCTTGAGCAGGAAGAGTTGATCGATGTTGTTCAGCACCGCCTCCGCCTGGGCTGGGCTGAGAGCCTGGTCCCACGACTGTTGGAAAGCCGGGGCCTGCGAGACGAGGTCGAAGGTGAACTGCAAGAACTTCGCGTCGGGCGAGCCGGCCAGCTTGTCCTTCGCCGAGGTCACCACCGGGACACCACCGTTGTCGACCCGGGCCTGGATCACCGCGTCGGTCCACAGCCCGTCGAGGAAGTAGTTCTTGGCCACCGTCTTGGCCTGGTCGGTGGCCTTGGAGGAGATGGAGAAGTAGTTGGTGGGATTGCCGACGGTGTTCTTCGGGTCGCCCTTGCCGCCGGAGACCGAGGGGAAGTTGCCGAACTCCAGAGAGTCGGCGACGAACTTCGGCTGATCCGACTTCATCCCGCCGTACACCCAGGCGCCCTGCAAGAGCATGGCCGCCTTGCCGGTGTAGAGCAGAGCCTGGTCGGCGTTGGCGTCCGCGGAGATCGAAGAGAAGCCCTTGATGAAGCCGCCGGCCTTGACGAGATCCTGGACCTTGGTGCACGTCTCGATCACCGCCGGGTCGGACCAGGAGTCGGGGGTGTTGGCGAAGATCTTATCGAAGACATCAGGGCCGCCGATCCGATCCAGCAGATACTCCAGCCACATCATCGAGGTCCATTTCGACTGACCGGCAAGCGAGAAGGCCGCCACCCCCTGGGCCTTGAAGACGTCGACGAGCTTCATCACGTCGTCCCAGGTCTGGGGCAACTGCGCACCAGCCTTGTCGAACAGCGTCTTGTTGTAATACAAGACGACCGGCTGAGTGGTCGTGCTCGGTATCCCGTAGATCTTGTCGTCGAAGGTGACCGCTCCCCAGGTCGCGGGCAACAGCTTGTCCTTGAAGTCGGCGTTCTGACCCAGCCAGCCAGTCAGGTCCTCCACCTGGTTGGCGTCGACGTAGGACTTCAGCACGCCGCCTCCCCACCCGTAGATCAGGGTTGGTGCCTGATTCGCGCCGACCGCGGTTCGGATCTTCGTCTTGTACGGGTCGTTCTGGAAGAACGTCACCTCGATGGTGCCCTTGCCCAACTTGTTGAACGCGTCGACGGAGTTCTTGCCGATGGACTCGTTGGGCTCGCCGCTCAACGCCCACATCGTGGCCGAACCCGCGCCGCCGCCACCTCCACTCGAGGTTCCACTGGACTGACCCGGGCCGGACGTGCCGCAGGCAGCGAGACCGGAGGCGCCGAGAACGGCGGCTCCGGCTAGGCCGAGGAAGTTGCGGCGGCTGGTGCGAGGAAGCGTCATGAATCCTCCAGAGCTGAGTGGCGAATCGAAAGGTTTCGGAATGCCCGAAATATTTCTCGAAAATACCGAGGCTCTTTCGCGCTGTCAAGGCGTGACACGCTTTCGTTACGCGCGGGAGCCGCACCAGATTGCGTACAGCGGTTTGCGTGACACACCCGCGAGACCGTGGCAGGATGCACAATCGAAAGGTTTCGGGACCGGGAGGGTCAGTGAAGAAGGTGCGTACGACGCTGGCCGAAGTAGCCAGTGTCGCCGGCGTTTCCGTGGCCACGGTGTCGAAGGTGCTCAACGAGCATGCCGACGTGGCCGAGACCACCCGCGAGCGCGTCCGTCAAGCCCTTCGCGACTCCGCCTATCGAGGCCCACGGCGCTCGCCCGGGCGCACCGCTCGTGGCCCGGAGGACAAACGGCTCATCGAGGTGTGCTTCCCGGAGTGGCAGAACGCGTACGAGACGGCCGTGCTCGACGGTCTCACCGCCGAGGCGGAGATCAAGGGTTTCGAGGTCATCATCGGACCACGGGCGCACGCGAACAGGGTCGTGTTCGATCCGGAGTCAGTGCGCGGACCGGGTCGAGTCGGCGCGATCTTCGTCACCGTGGACGCCTCGATCGACCCGATCAAGACGCTGTCGGACTCCGGCTTCCCTGTGGTGGTCGTCGATCCGGTCCGGGTGGGCCGCACGCAGTGCATCAGCATCGGGGCAACCAACTTCACCGGCGGAGTCACCGCGACCGAGCACCTGCTCTCCCTCGGACATCACCGGATCGCGCACGCCGGCGGTCCGGCCGTGGAGTGCAGCCAGGCCCGGGTCGCGGGCTATCTCTCGGCACTACGACAGGCCGGCCTGCCGGCAGACGAGTCACTGGTGACGCATTGCGACTTCACCTACCAGGCTGGACGCGATGTCGCCTCCCACCTGCTCGACCGACCCGATCGGCCCACAGCCATCTTCGCCGCTTGTGACGAGATCGCGCTCGGCATCATCGAGGAGGCTCGCCGACGCTCGATCTTGGTGCCAGAAGACTTGAGCGTGATCGGGTTCGACGACAGCTTCCTGGCCAGCCGCTCCGCCCCACCCCTGACCACCGTGGCACAGCCGCTCGTCGAGATGGGGCGGATGGCGGTCCGCGCGCTCACCCAACTGGTCGACGGTGACGTCGTCGTCACTCGACACCTGGAGTTGGCGACCAACCTGGTCGTGCGCGACTCCACGGCGGCGCTGCGCTGAACGACCACCGGCAGGACCCTTCGACAGGCTCAGGGCACATGCATGGGGGGAAACAGGCTCTAGGTGGCTGGTGTTTTTCGCGTGGCGTTGACCGGAGTTCCGGGTTGGGCCTTGGAGGATGGTCGGAGTCCATCTGAGGGGTGTGTTGATGACGCTGGGGATGACGCCGACGCAGGGTGATCTGTTTCGGTCGACGGT
>JBBSQJ010000008.1:0-32458 GCA_038257965.1 Propionibacteriales bacterium | reverse complement strand
TCACCGCAAACGTGTCGAACACGATCGGCTTGGCACCGGGCTCGGTGTCGGGCGCGCTCGCGACGCGCGGCGAACTTGGCGGGCAGCGGGATCGCCTGATCCGGCTCGGCCTCGCCTCGCTGATCGGTGGTGTGATCGGCGCGCTCTTGTTGCTGAAGTTGCCGTCGTCGGCGTTCGACACGATCGTGCCCGTGCTGATCGGGATCGGCTGTGTGCTGGTCGTGATCCAGCCCTGGCTGTCCCGCAGGATCGCCGCACGCAGGGCCCGACTCAACATCACCGAGAGCGCCGCCCACGGATCGGTCTGGCTGTGGCTCGCCGTCGTGCTCACCGGCGTGTACGGCGGCTACTTCGGCGCGGCGCAGGGCGTCTTGCTGATCGGCGTGCTCGGGATCGGACTGGCCGAGACGCTCCAGCGGATCAACGCGATCAAGAACGTGCTGGCCGGCATCGTCAACGGCATCGCCGGGCTGTTGTTCATCTTCTTGTACCACGTCAACTGGTGGGCCGCCGGTGCGATCGCCGTCGGATCGGTGATCGGTGCTCAGATCGGTGGCAGGGTCGGCAAGAAGCTGCCCCCCCTGGTCTATCGCACGGTCATCGTCGTGGTCGGGGTGATCGCCATCGTCAACCTGTTGCGTTGATTCGGCTCCCGGAAACTGTGCAGCTCTTACAACTTCCGTCGGCGTGTCGCCGTAACTACAGCACAGTTTCCGTGGGAGTGGAGGTGGGAGAGCCCCAGCTGTGGTGCGTTCACGAACGAACACCCTGGAGGACTCAGCACGGCCAGTAGGCCTTATACAATGATTCCTGTATAAGATCCGCTAAAATATGTGCGTGATGAATCCGTACGCCCCCGGGGCCGGCACCGAGCCGTATCGTCTGCCCGGACGAGCCGAGGCCCAGGTGTGGTGGCGTCGCTGTCTCACCGACATCGAGGGTCTCGGTCACCCCACCATGCGCGGTCGAGTGTTCACGGGCGTTCGCGGCGTCGGAAAGACCGCGCTGCTGCGCTACTTCGAGCGTGAGGCCAACACGCGTGGTTTCGGCGTGGCCATGGTCCAGGCCGGTGGCGCCGACCCGGTTCGCGCGTATCTCACCGACGTAGTGACCGGTCTGACGCCGGCTGAGCCGAGCTTCAGCGACAGGCACGGGCAGCTCACCGAGGTCGGGGTTCGGTTGGGCCCGGTGGAGGTGGCGGCGGCTCGCGACCTGCCGGGCAACCCGGCCAGTCCCCCCGTGGAGACGGCGTTCTTCAAGCTGATCGACGCGACCGCCGCGAGGTACGCGACGAACCGGCGCGGCCTGGTCGTGCTGGTCGACGAGGCCCAGGACTGCGATGCGGCAAGCCTGATCAGCCTGTGCCGGGTGCAGCACCAGCTCCGAAAGCCGTCCTTCCAGCTCGTCTTGGCGGGTCTACCCGAGCTCGAGGATGCAATCGATGAAGCGATCACGCACTCGGACCGGCTTTTCGAGTATCGCGAGCTGGGCAACCTGGACCGCGACGCCACCCGTGAGGCACTGCTCGAGCCTGCCGCTGTGCACGGGATGCGGTGGACCAGCGACGCGGTGGACTTCGTCATCGACTTGTCGCAGGGCTATCCGAGTTTCGTGCAGGAGTACGGCTTCGCCATCTGGGAGGCGCTCGGTGGACGGACGGAGATCGACCTCGACCTGGCCAAGGCCGGCGCCGAACAGGCCAGACTCAACGTCGCGAGGCAGTACCGATCGGTCTGGCGCTCGATCACCCCGGCCGGACGGGACTACCTGACCGCGCTCGCCGATCTCGGTGGAGAGGCCCGCACAGCCGATGTGGCCGAGGCGATGGCTCGAAGGCCCAGCGAGCTGACGATGACCCTGAAGATGCTGAAGGACCGTGGTGCGGTCCGTGCGCCGCGGCGTGGCGTGGTCGCGTTCTCCCGGCCCGGCATGGATGCCTGGGTCCGCGACGAGCAGGCCGGCTGACGTCCTTCGTGGTCCAGGTCGCCGTGACGGCTCCTGACGATCCGCGGCTGGGCGACTACGTCCGCCTGCGCGAGGCGTCGCTGCGCCGCTCGCTGGAGAGTGAACGCGGCCTGTTCATCGCCGAGGGCGAGAAGGTGATCCGCCGCGCGGTCGAGGCCGGCTACGTGCCGCGTTCGTTCCTGCTTGCGCAGCGCTGGCTGCCGGGGCTGGCGGATGTGCTGCAACGCTGGCCCGACGTGCCGGTGTACGTCGTCAGTGAGGCGACGGCCGAGGAGGTCACCGGCTACCACGTGCACCGCGGTGCGCTGGCCTCACTGCACCGGATCGAGCGATATGCGGTCGCTGACCTGCTGGCGTTCGATCGGCTGGTGGTGCTCGAGGACGTCGTCGACCACACAAATGTGGGAGCCATCATCCGCTGTGCGGCGGGCCTGGGTTGGGACGGGGTGCTGCTCGCGCCTCGAGCCGCGGACCCCCTCTACCGGCGGGCGATCAAGGTGAGCATGGGGGCCGTCTTCAGCCTGCCGTGGGCACGGCTCGACGACTGGTTCGCAGCGCCCCCGCTGATCGCCGCTGCCGGGCTGCAGACCGTGGCGCTGACCCTGACCGACGAAGCGCTCGACCTGGCCGAGTTCGCCGCAGGCGTCGGTTCGAAACCGCGGCGGCTCGCGATCATGGTGGGCACCGAAGGCTCGGGATTGTCGACGCGCTGGTCCTCCGTCGCAGACGCACGGGTCAAGATCGCCATGCACGCCGGGATCGACTCGCTCAATGTGGCTGCCGCTGCTGCTGTCGCCTGCTACGCACTCCGCTGACAGGGCTCCCGGTTCGGGTGCGTTCGGCGCCGGAAGATCACTCGGTGGGCGGGTGATCCTCTCCGCTAGAACCGAGACGCCCACTGACCGGCCAGTCGTCCGGGTACTGATCGGCAAGCTCCGCGTGCTTGGCGTACAGCTTCTTTCGGGCCCGACCGGCGAGCCGGTCGCCGAAGACCGTCCCGTTGAGGTGATCGGTCTCGTGCTGCAGGCAACGGGCCAGCAGACCGGTGCCAAGAATCTCGACGGGCTTGCCGTAGGCGTCCTCGCCGCGACAGATCGCGGTCTCGGGTCGGGCGAGCTCGGCGTACGCCCCGGGCAGGGACAGGCAACCTTCGTCGGCCGTCTCGAGCTTGCGGTCCTTCCCCTCGGGCAGCGTCACCCGGGGGTTGCAGATCACACCGACGTGTCGCAGGTGGTCGTCGTCGGGACAGTCGAAGACGAACAGGGCCAGATCCAGTCCGACCTGGGTTGCGGCCAGTCCGACGCCCTCGGCCGCATACATCGTGGCGAACATGTCCCGACAGAGCTTGCGCAGATCCTCGTCGAAGCGGCTGACGGGCCGGGTCTTGACATGCATGATCGGCGTGCCCCATCGGGTGATCGGCAACACGGTGCCACCGGACCGGAAGTCGGCCTCGGCGGTGGCAGGCTCGGTCGGGGACGGTGCGTCGCTCACGGCGTTCACGCTATCTCGCCATCGGCCGTGGGCAAGATCACGACGCAGGTCGGCGACGGAGCGTCGAGGGAGAGGACAAGTTCCGGGTCAGCCGGGTCGCTGAGTCGCAGAACGGTGAGCGTGGCGTCGTTCTGGTTGGCGACCCAGAGCCAGTCGTCGCGCAAGGTGAGTGCTCGCGGCCAGGCTCCGCCACACGGCACCTCGGTCAGCCGGCGGAGTCCGCCGTCGTCCACGGCGAACGTCGCGACCGTATCGGGTCCTCGCGTCGCCACGACGACCGTCCGATCTCGTGCCACGATCCCGGACGGCTGCCGGGGGCTCTCGGTGGCGTTGGTGGTGGAGACCCGCTGCGTCTCGGTCCAGCGCTCGCCGTCGTGGCGAGCTATCCAGAGCTCGGAGTTCAGCTCGCAGGCGACCACCAATCGGTCGTCCACGACGACCGCGTGACGCGGCCCGGCTCCCGGTGGCAGGTGCATCGGCTCACCCGCGCGAGCGAACCGGCCCGACTCCTCGATTCGCAGGCGGTGGATCCGATCCGTGCCGAGGTCGCAGACGAGGACTTCGTCGTCGACGACGAGCGCCTGGTGGGGGTGGGGACTCTCCTGGCGGTCCGGGTCCGGCCCTGAGCCGGTGAAGCTCAGCACATCGAGCGGCCCGCTCAAGGCCCCATCGTCCCCGACCGCGACGCTGCTCACCGAACCCGAGCCGTAGTTCGCGACGATGAGATGCCGCAAGTCTGGACTGAGCTCGAGATGGCAGGCAAGGTCACCGCCGGTCCGCAGGCCCGACAGTCGTTCGACGTGACCCGAGTCGTCCATCCGGTAGCTGCTGACCGTGGCCGGAGTTCCCTCGCCGACGGCGAACAGCAACGGTCTGGTGGGGTGAGCGAGGGCGAAGCTCGGCGAAGCGGCGACGACCACCCCGGCGGTGACCACCGACCGGCCCGTCGGATCGGGGTTCGGTTCGAGGATGGTCAGGCCGTCGGCGGAACCGCCCATCTCCTGGGTATAAGCGCCGATCACGAGACGGTCGACACCGTCGAGCGGAGACCTGGTCATGCGGTCTTGAATATCACGCTTCCACGCGGTCCGACGCCTGCGTGTCGGCTTCGTCCGGCGGTGGATGGGTCGCACAGTTGGAAGGTGGGACAAAGCGCCGATCGGGTAGCAGACGGTACCGGCGACTCGCCCGACCCCAGCACCCACCTTTCCCGGCATTTCGCGGACGTGCTCGACGACTACGGTCGACATCTCGCGCACGAACGCGCCCTGTCCGCCCACACCGTGCGTGCCTATCTCGGCGATCTCACCGCGATGCTGTTCCATCTGCAACGGCTCGGCCGGGCAGACCTCGACCACGCGACCGTCCGCGATCTGCGCAGCTGGCTGGCCAACCAGCAGACCCGCGGGGCTTCGCGGGCGACCCTGCAGCGGCGGACCGCGGCCGCGCGGGTGTTCTGCGCGTGGGCGTATCAGACCGGCCGCGCCGCCACCGACCCGGCGTCTGCGCTCCGCTCGCCGAAGACGGTTCGCGCGCTGCCGCCGACCTTGCATCGCCGCGACGCGGACCGGCTGCTGACCCAGGCGGCCGAGCGGGTCCGCGAGCAGGGTGGCCCGGTCGGCGTGCGCGACATCGCCATTCTCGAGGTCCTCTATGCGACCGGTGTGCGGGTCTCGGAGCTGTGCGGGCTGGACATCGACGACATCGACCAAGATCGCCGGAGCGTGCGCGTGCTGGGCAAGGGCAGCAAAGAACGCACGGTGCCACTGGGCGTGCCGGCCCTTCGCGCCCTCGACGCCTGGCTGTCCATCGGCCGTCCGCCGCTCGCGCTGCCACGGTCGGGGGCGGCGGTCTTCGTCGGTGAGCGTGGAGCGAGGATCGACCCGCGCGTCGTCCGCCGGATCGTCCATCGCGCTCTCCGGTTGGTCGACGGCGCGCCCGACCTCGGCCCGCACGGTCTCCGCCATGCGATGGCCACCCATCTCCTCGAAGGCGGCGCAGATCTGCGCAGCGTCCAGGAGATGCTGGGCCACGCCTCGCTGGCGACGACCCAGATCTACACGCACGTGACCAGCGAACGCATCCAGGCCGTGTTCGATCAGGCGCACCCTCGCGCCTGAGCCCGCCGCCGGGACTCGGCCGGCGTGCTGATCCCGTCCCGTGATCAGAACCAGACCATCGGGTTGGCCAGCCGTTTGTCGAGCCAGAGCATGAGGTGCAGGTGGCAGCCGGTCGCGTACCCGGTGCTGCCGACGTAGCCCAGCAACTGACCGCGCTTGACCCGTGCTCCGGGCCGGACGACGTACCGGCTGGCGTGGTTGTAGCCCGTCCGGACTCGGTGTCGGCCGAGCACACCGTGATCGAGCATGAGTCGGTTGCCGTAGCCGCGGTTGTATTCCACCGCGGCCACCCGGCCCGCGGACGGAGCCCGGATGGGCGTCCCGCAGCCGGCGCCGAAGTCGGTGCCGTCGTGCAGCTTCCAGACGTGGAGGACCGGATGGAACCGCATCCCGAACGGGGAGGTGATGCCACCCGGCACAGGCCGTCCGAAGCCGAGCTTTCCGGGAGCGATTTCGGCGACCGCGGCCACCTGAGCTCCCGCCTGCGCCGCTTGTCGGGTGCGGGCGGCGGCACGATCGCGCGCAACGGCTACCTGGTTGGCGGGCATCAGTCGCAGCGTGGTTCCGCTGGCGTCGCCGATCAGCAGCGTCGGGTCGAGGTAGCGATCGCCCTGCTTCATCCCGAGGTGCAGACAGTTCATGGCGCAGTGGCCGCCGGTCCCCACGCGGCCGATAACCCTTCCGGCGTCGACCCGTTCACCGACGCCGGCCAAGGCATCGACCGGCTCGTACGTCGTGCGCACCGCTCCGTGGTCGACGACGATCACGCCGCGGCCGGCAAGTCTTCCCGCGTAGCTCACCCGCCCGGCCGCGGCGGCCAGCACCGGCTGCCCGCGACTCGCGGCGAGATCGACGCCCCGATGTCCCGCCCCCCAGGCATCATCGGGGGGGTCGAACTCGGCGACCACTCGCACCGATCCACTGAGCGGCCAGCGGGCGGGCACGGGCAACTGAGGTTCTGCTCGCGCGATGCCGGTCGCCCCGACCAGCGAGAGGGTGGCCAGGGCGACCGCAGCCATGCTGCTTCGAGTTCGCACATCTGGACACTGGTGCGCGGGACGGCTGACGTGCCGCTCGGTCTGAAATCTGTGGATGACGCTTCACCATGGCGTCGGTCTGTGGACAACTACGTGCGCCGCCGCGGGAGCCGACGTGTAGGTCGGCCGGGGATCGGATCAGCGCCGAGTCGGCAGTCGCCAGTCGCGCAGCCCGTCGAGCCCGGCCACGACCATGTCGAGCCCGAACTGGAAGCGAGCGTCGCTGTCGCCGGTCGTCAACTCCTCCACCATGGAGGTGATCAGTGGGAACTGATCGACCGGCAGCCCGGCGAAGTAGTCGCGCGCCTGGGCGACCACGCTGCCCTCGGTGATGGATGGGTCGTCGTGCTGCGCCCGGTCCCACCAGATCGTCTCCTCGACGGCAACGGCGGTGGTGTACATGGTGACGAGATCGACGGCAAGACCGGCCACGAGCCGCGACAGCCCGCCCGCGAGCATGATGGCCAGCATCCCCTCGGAGCAGCGCAGGGCATTCGGGCCGGTCGGGATGTGGGCAAGGCTGACGATCGCGATGCCCGGGTGCCTGACCATCGCGCGGTACTGGCTCCAGCAGAAGTCCATGATCTGCTCGCGCCAGCGAGCGGCGTCGGCGACCGGCACTTCGACCTCGCCGATCACCGCGTCCAGCATCAGCGCATGAAGCTCACTCTTGTCGCGGACGTGGGCGTAGAGCGAGGCGGCGCCGGTGCCCAGCCTGCCGGCCACCGCACGCATCGTCACCGCGTCGGCTCCCTCAGCAGCCAGGATCTCCAGACCGACACCGACGATGCTCTCGACGCTGAGTCTGCGCTTTGCCGGCCCCTTCGCGACCCAGGGTCCTAGGGGGGAAGCCATGGAACAACCCTACTTGACGCGAACGCAGTTCGTACGTTAGAACATGGTTCGTCACAACGAACAGCGTTCGAAAGGAGCCGGCCGTGGCTCACACCCGTATCGCACCGATCAACACCACGACGCCGTACCGCTACCGCTGGGCCGTGTTGGCCGTGATCCTCGGGGCGGAGATCATGGATCTGCTCGACTCCACGATCGTCAACCTGGCCGCGACGCCGATCGCGGCGGACCTCGGCGGGGGATCGAGCACGGTTCAATGGGTGGTCGGCGCGTACACCCTGGCCTTCGCTGTAGCGCTGGTGATCGGCGGGCGCCTCGGTGACCGGTTCGGCCGGAAGAACCTCTTCGTGCTGGGCGCCGCAGGCTTCACCGTCGCGTCGCTGGCCTGCGCTGGTGCACCGGACCCCGGTGTGTTGATTGTCTCGCGCGCCTTCCAAGGTCTGCTCGGTGCAGTCTTGATCCCGCAGGGCTTCGGCATCATGAAGCAGGTCTTCGGGCCGGAGGATCTCGGCAAGGCATTCGCCAGCTTCGGCCCCGTGATCGGGCTGTCGGCCATCGCCGGCCCGCTGCTCGGCGGCGTGCTCGTCGATGCCGACCTGCTGGGCCTGGGCTGGCGGATCATCTTCTTGATCAATGTGCCGATCGGGTTCGCGACGGTGATCGCGGCGATCGTACTGGTCCCGGCCGGAAGCCGCCGCGCGGATCTGCGCTTCGACCCGCTCGGCGTCCTCCTGTTCGCCGCCGCTGCCGTGGCGCTGATCTACCCGCTGGTCGAGGGCCATGAGCTCGGCTGGCCGTGGTGGTCGTACGCCTCGATGGCCGGCGGACTGGCACTGTTCGGGTTCTTCGCGCTGCACGAGCGGAACAGTTCCGCCCCGCTGATCGAGCCCACCCTGCTCATTAACCGGGCGTACGTCGGCGGTCTCGGCCTGATCCTGCTCGGCTTCGGCGCGATGATCGGTTTCTCGCTGGTCTTCAACGTCTACGCCCAGGCCGTCCTGGGCTACTCGCCGCTGACGACGGCATTCGCCGGGTGTGCGTACGCAGTCGGGATGGCCGTGGCTGCCGCTCTCGGCAGCGCAGCCCTGGTGCCGCGGTTCGGGCGACGGGTGCTGGCAGTGGGCTTTGCTGTGATGGTCGTCGGTGCCCTCGCGATGGTGCTCACCGTCCACCTCACGGGTCTGGACGCCCATCCCTGGCAGTTCCTGCCTGCCGGCTTCGTCTTCGGTGTCGGCGGTGGGCTCGCCATCGTGCCGGTCTTCTCGGTCATCCTGGCCGGGGTGAACGAGCATGAGGTCGGTTCCGCTTCCGGGCTGCTCAATGCGGTGCAGCAGCTGGGCGGGACGATCGGTGTCGCGGTGAGCGGCACCTTGTTCTTCCAACTACGGCCCACCCGGGGACCGGTGCCGGCCATGCAGCTCACGACTCTGGTCGCTGCCGCGTTCCTGCTCGCATGCCTGGTGCTCGTGCGTCTGCTGCCCGAGCACACACGTGCGGTCTGATCGAAAACGAAGGCGGAATGGTCTTGACACCCCTGCTGGAGACGGGGCATCGACGTCGGATTCAACGCGTCCTCTTCGCGCTTCTGCTGGAAGACGAGACCGCGACCGCCGAGAACGGACGGGGGAGCCAGGCTCACCAGACCGAGGTTCGGCGAGCCAGACCGAGGTCCTGCCAGATTGTGTAGACTCAACGAAGCGGATCCGTAGAGGATCTGACTTCGCATGCCCGCAGTCCGGCGCGAGGCGCCGGCGGTCCATTCGGTCTCGGCACGTCGCAGACGGGTCGAGTTCTCGGCCGCGTGGGCATCAGGCGGCGTCGAAAGGCTCGACGCCGGACAACCGTACGCCGGCAGCGCGCTGCCGGTAAGGAGAGGAGACGGCCCTGGCCGTCGTCACCACGCGCCAACTGCTCGAGAGCGGCGTCCACTTCGGACATCAGACCCGTCGTTGGAACCCGAAGATGAAGAGGTTCATCTTCACCGAGCGCAACGGTATCTACATCATCGACCTGCAGCAGTCACTGACCTACATCGACAGCGCGTACGCCTTCGTCAAGGCCACCGTCGCTCGCGGGGGTCAGGTCTTGTTCGTCGGCACCAAGAAGCAGGCCCAGGAGGCGATCGCCGAGCAGGCGACCAGGGTCGGGATGCCCTTCGTCAATCAGCGTTGGCTGGGTGGCATGCTCACGAACTTCCACACGGTCATCAAACGGATCCAGCGCCTCAAGGAACTGGAGGGCATGGACTTCGACGATGTGGCGGCGTCCGGATTGACGAAGAAGGAGCTCCTCGGGCTGCGCCGGGAGAAGGTCAAGCTCGAGAAGACCCTCGGCGGTATCCGCGACATGGCCAAGACCCCTCCTTCGGTCTGGATCGTGGACACCAAGAAGGAGCACCTGGCCGTCGATGAGGCGCGCAAGCTCAAGATTCCGGTGATCGGCATCCTCGACACCAACTGCGACCCCGATGAGGTCGACTTCGCCATCCCGGGCAACGACGACGCGATCCGCTCGGTCGCCTTGCTGACGCGTGTCGTGGCCGATGCCGTCGCCGACGGCCTGATGTCCCGCTCCGGCGGGGGCACCCAGACCGGTGCCGAGGCCGAGGTCGAGCCCATGCCCGACTGGGAGCGCGAGTTGCTCGGCGCCCAAGAGGCGCCTGCGGAGTCTGCGGCACCTGCGGAGTCTGCGGCACCTGCGGAGGCCGCGGCACCGGCGGAGGCCGCGGCACCTGCGGAGGCCGCGGAGGCTGCGGCACCGGTGGAGGCTGCAGACGCTGCGGCACCCGCTGAGACCGTCGCACCGACGGAGATGACCGAAGCGCCGGCCGCGACCGTCGACCTCGCGGAAGGACGGCGCGAGCCGCTGCCGGCCGATGGCGAGCCCGAGGGCGTGCAGACTGTCGCCGAGGAGGCCGAGGCCCTTGCCGCTGCCCCGGACGCGGCACCGATTCCGGCCGACGAGGTGCCCGCTGTGTTGGCGGCCGAGGCCGACGATGTCCCTGCGCCCAGCGCCAGGACCGAGAGCAACTGAACCGAAGCTCACCCGCCTACCACGACGAGGACGTAACAGAACAGATGGCGAACTTCACTGCTGCTGATGTGAAGAAGCTCCGCGACGCCACCGGCGCCGGAATGATGGACTGCAAGAAGGCCCTGACGGAGGCCGACGGCGATCAGGACAAGGCGATCGGGATCCTCCGGGTCGCAGGTGCGGCAAAGGCCGCCAAGCGCGGTGAGGAACGTTCAGCCACCAACGGTCTCGTCGCCTTCAGCGACGGCGCTCTGGTCCAACTCGGCGCGGAGACCGACTTCGTGGCCAAGAGCGCAGACTTCCAAGAACTGGCCGATGCCGCAGTGAAGGCTGCCGCAACGGCTCAGGCCGGCGACATCGAGACGGTGAATGCAGCGACCCTGCCGTCCGGCCAGACCGTCGCCGACGCGGTCGGGGAGTTGGCGGTCAGGATCGGGGAGAAGCTCGAGGTCGCCAATGCGGCGTACTTCGACGGCCAGACTGCGGTCTACCTGCACAGGCGTGCCTCCGATCTGCCACCGCAGGTCGGGGTGCTGGTCGAGTACGAGGGTGCTGACTCCGACGCGGCCCGCACCGCGGCGATGCAGATCGCTGCCATGCGGCCCCGGTGGCTCAGTCGCGACGAGGTGCCGGCGGATCTGGTGGAGAACGAGCGCCGGATCGCCGAGGCCAAGGCCAACGAGGAGAACAAGCCGGCGCAGGCCGTGCCGCGGATCGTCGAGGGCCGGGTCAACTCGTTCTTCTCCGACGTCGTGCTGCTCGATCAGCCGTCGGTGACCGACAACAAGACGCCGGTCAGCAAGCTTCTCGACGCCGCGGGCGTGAAGATCACTCGGTTCGTACGCTTCGAGGCCGCGTCCTGAGGTTCGCGCGCCCGGCGTCGGGAACTCGTTGCCGGACCACACCTCGCCGGGGCGCTCTCGCTATGCGGACACCCTGCTCGTCGGCGGTCCCTCTCCCGTTCGGCGACACCGATGAGCACGCGCCTACCCGACGCTTGCCAAGGATGACCATCGCGTACTCTCACCGCGAACCATCACCTGGCGTATCTAGGGAGATCCATGCCAAGTCCGTACAAACGAGTCCTGCTCAAGCTGTCTGGTGAGGTGTTCGGTGGCGGCAGGGTCGGCGTCGATCCCGACATCGTGGGCGGGCTGGCCCGTCAGGTCGCCCGGGTCGTCGAGGGCGGCGTCCAGGTCGCGATCGTGGTCGGCGGTGGCAACTTCTTCCGTGGTGCGGAACTCCAGCAGCGCGGCATGGAGCGCGACCGCGCCGATTACATGGGCATGCTCGGCACGGTGATGAACTGCCTGGCCCTGCAAGACTTCTGTGAGAAGGAAGGCGTCAAGACCCGGGTACAGACCGCCATCACGATGGGTCAGATCGCCGAGCCCTACATTCCGCGCCGGGCAGAACGCCACTTGGAGAAGGGCCGCGTCGTGATCTTCGGCGCCGGCTCGGGGATGCCGTACTTCTCCACCGACACCGTGGCCGCGCAACGGGCTCTCGAAATCAGCGCCGAGGTGCTGCTGATGGGCAAACAAGGAGTGGACGGTGTCTACGACGCCGACCCGCACGTTCATCCCGAGGCCGTCAAGTTCGACGAGCTCAGCTACGACGAGTACCTTGCCCGCGACCTGAAGGTGGCTGACGCCACCGCGGTCAGCATGGCTCGCGATTACAAGCTACCGATGATCTTCTTCAGCCTCGATCAGGACGGCTCCATCATCGAAGTGGTGCAAGGTGAGAAGATCGGTACGATCGTCCACGCCTGACGTCTGTCTGGCGTGGATCGCAGCACGTGTTTCTCACTAAACGATTGGGAGTAGTTGTGATCTCCGACATCCTCAAGGACGCCGAGGAGAAAATGGAGCTGGCTATCGAGTTCGCCAAGGAGGAGTTCGCCGCGATCCGCACCGGCCGGGCCCATCCGGCGATGTTCGCCAAGCTCACGGCGGACTACTACGGGTCGCCGACCCCGCTCCAGCAGCTGGCCAGCTTCCAGGTGCCGGAAGCACGGATGGTGCTCATCACCCCGTACGATCGCAGCGCGATGCCCGGCATCGAGAAATCCATCCGTGACTCCGACCTGGGAGTGAACCCGAGCAATGACGGGCACGTCATCCGGGTCACGCTCCCGGAGCTGACCGAGCAACGCCGCAAGGAATACATCAAGCTCGCGCGGAACAAGGCGGAGGAGGCCCGGATCTCCATCCGCGGCTCGCGCCGGCAGGCCAAGGAGGCGCTCGACAAGCTCGTCAAGGACAAGGAAGTCGGCGAGGACGAGGTCACCCGCGCGGAGAAGCAACTCGACCTGGTGACCAAGAAGCACACCGACGCTGTCGACGATGTGCTCAAGCACAAGGAAGTCGAGCTCATCGAGGTCTGAGTGAGCGAGCCGTCATCGGTCGACCGTCCTGCTGCGCGCCAGCCGGATCGGTCGGACGCGGTCGGCCAGGAGCCGGCGCAGTCCGGTCCGCTGTCCCCGCCTGCCGGACAGCCGGATACCGCACCCGCTCCGGCGAAAAGCGAAAAGGACCACGGCCGGGCCGGGCGTAACCTGCCGGCGGCGATCGGCGTCGGCGTGGCCGCTGGCGCGTACATCGTGCTCAGCTTGCTGTTCGCGCCCTGGCTTTTCGTCGGACTGATCGCCGTGGCGCTCGTGCTCGGCACCCGTGAGATGTACAACGCCCTTGGCACGATCGGCATGAAGGCTGCCATCGTCCCGATCATGATCGGGACGATCGCCATCTCGATCGGATCGTACCTGGCCGGTCTGCAGCGACCGCCGGTCTTCTCCACCACCAGCGTGCTGCTGGCCTCGCTCGCCCTTACCGTGCTGGCGTCGATGATCTGGCGGATGCCGGCGGGTGCCCACGGCTATGTGAAGGACTCCGCAGCGAGCCTGATGATCATCGCGTACGTCCCCTTGCTCGGATCGTTCTCGGCGCTGATCCTCGCCGGGGAGAACGGCCCGGTGCGGATGGTCACCTTCTTGTTGATCGTCATCATGGGCGACACCGGTGGTTACGTCGCCGGCGTCTTGTTCGGCAAGCATCCGATGGCGCCGAAGATCAGTCCCAAGAAGACCTGGGAGGGTCTGGTCGGTTCGGTCGTGTTCGGTACCGTGGCCGGGATCTTGATGTCGATCTTCGGACTGGGCGAGCCGTTCTGGGTCGGCATCATCCTCGGTGTTTGCCTGGTCGGCGTCGGCACCTGCGGTGACCTGATCGAGTCGCTGATCAAGCGCGATCTGGGGATCAAGGACATGAGCTCTTTCCTGCCCGGCCATGGTGGTGTGATGGACCGGCTGGACTCTTTGCTGATCGCGGCCCCGGTGGCGTGGCTCATCATGTATCTCCTGGTCCCGGGCGGATGATCCGGATTTTGACGCTGCAGGCAGGATCTTGTTGTGACTGAACAGCTCCGTAGTGCGGGGGGAACGACCCCCCCCGGCCGTCCAGCACCCGATCTGCTGCCGCTCGTGTTCGACGCCCCACGTCGGGGTAAGCCGCCGACGCACTGGGCGGATCTGACCCCGGCTCAGCGTCGCGAGGCGGTCGAGGGGGCAGGTCATCGAGCATTTCGGGCACGGCAGCTGTCGGCTCACTACTTCGAAGGTTTCCGCTCCGATCCCGCGGAGTGGACCGACCTGCCGTCCGGCATGCGGGAGTCGCTGCGGGATGCGTTCTTCCCCGAGCTGCTGCACCCGCTCAAGTCGCTGACCGCCGACGCCGGCACCACGGTGAAGTCGCTGTGGCGGCTGCACGACGGCTCGCGGGTGGAGAGCGTGCTGATGCGCTACCCCGACCGGGTCACGATGTGTGTGTCCAGTCAGGCCGGGTGCGGGATGGCTTGCCCGTTCTGCGCGACCGGTCAAGGTGGTCTGCAGCGCAACCTGACGACCGCCGAGATCGTCGATCAGGTGGTCGACGGTGCGCGTCGGCTGGACCGGGGCGAGATTCCCGGTTGTCCCCCGGACGGACGTCCGAAGCGGGGGCGGGTCAACAACGTCGTCTTCATGGGCATGGGTGAGCCGATGGCCAACTACCGGGCCGTGATCGGTGCGGTCCGCCAGCTCACCACACCCAACCCGGACGGACTCGGGATGAGTGCCCGCGGCATCACCGTCTCCACGGTCGGTCTCGTGCCCCGCATCCAGCAGCTGGCGACCGAGGGCATCCCGGTGACCCTGGCGCTGTCCCTGCACGCGCCCGACGACGAGCTCCGCGACGAGCTGGTGCCGGTCAACACCCGGTGGAACGTGGCGGAAGTCGTCGACGCCGCCTGGGACTACGCCAAGATCACCCGCCGCCGGGTATCGATCGAGTACGCGCTGATCCGCGACATCAACGACCAGGCCCACCGTGCCGACCTGCTGGCCAAGGTGCTCCGCCGCCGCGGCACCTGGGGCTGGGTGCACGTGAACCTGATCCCGCTCAATCCCACTCCCGGCTCGAAGTGGACCGCCTCTCGCCGGCGCGACGAAGAAGAGTTCGTCCGTCGCCTGGCTGCTCGCGGCGTGCCGGTCACTGTCCGAGACACCCGCGGTCGAGAGATCGACGGGGCCTGCGGGCAGCTCGCCGCCCAAGATCGAGTTTGAGCTGATTTCTTGCCCTTCGACAGGCTCAGGGCACATGCACCGGTGCAGCCATGAACAGGCCCGCTGGGCCGCGAGCTTGTCGAAGATGTGCCCTGAGCTTGTCGAAGGGCTGCTGGAGGAACGCGTGTGCTGTGCCCTGAGCTTGTCGACGATGTGCCCTGAGCTCATCGAAGATGCCCCGAGCTCATCGAAGATGTGCCCTGAGCTTGTCGAAGGGCTGCTGGAGGAACGCGGGTGCTGTGCCCTGAGCTTGTCGAAGGGCGCGTCTCGGATCCAGCCCGATCACTCCGCGCGACGACAGGACGGGGTGAGCCTCAGTGGCGGGAGATAAGTTCACTCCCATGGCTTCTCCCTACGACATCATCGGCGTCGTCCCGACATTCACCTTGACCAGCACCGATATCGCCGAAGGCGAGCGACTGGCCCGCGGTCAGGTGAGCGGTGTGATGGATGCGGGCGGCGACGACATCTCTCCGCAGCTCTCCTGGACCGGCTTCCCGCCGGACACCCGGAGCTTCGCGATCACGGCTTACGACCCCGACGCGCCAACCACCAGTGGATTCTGGCACTGGGCGGTCTGCAACATCCCGGCCTCGGTGACGTCGCTGGAAACCGGCGCCGGCGACGGCTCGGGGATGCCGGACGCGGCGCTGACCCTGCCCAACGAGGTCCGGACCAACAGGTTTCTCGGTGCGGCTCCACCGGCTGGGCACGGCAGACACCGCTACTACTTCGCGGTGCACGCGCTGGATCTGGAGAGGATCGACGTCGATGCCGGGTCGACGCCGGCGGTGATGTGCTTCAACATGTTCGGCCACACCCTGGCCCGCGCCGAGATCCAGGCCTGGTACGAGGCCTGACTGTCCGCGGCTGCGACTCACCGTCGATCACTTCCATCCGCCGACCCGGCCGTCATGCCGCCGGCGTCGGAGGGCACCCGATCAGAGTTCGGTACCGCTAACGACATCAACATCATGGGTTCATCCGCCGGCTCGCGGGGTCGGCTTCGGTGGACGCACAGTGAATGCCCGCCACCGGCCCGCCAAGATAGGCGGGTGGATCCGTCACTGACCGAACTCGCAGACGCCTACGGCATAGCAACGCAGTACTGGGACTGGCAGGGTCGGCACGTCCAGGTGACCCCCGCGACGATCATCGCTGTGCTGGCCGGCCTCGGGGTCGATGCCTCGACACCGGAGAAGGCACGTCTTGCCGTGCAGGAGCGCGAGCAGGAGTCTTGGACTCGGATGTTGCCTCGTTGCCTGGTGCTGCGTGAGCAGCGGACCGGCCAGGTTTGGGTCCACGTCAGCCACGGCGAGCCGGTCCACACCTGGATCGATCTGGAGAACGGCAGTCGACGCGACGGGCTACGGCAACTGGAGAATTGGACGCCGCCACGGGAAGTGGGTCCCCGACTGGTGGGGGAGGCCACGTTCGAGATCCCGGCAGACCTTCCGCTCGGTTACCACACGCTACGGGCCCGCAGCGGGGACCTCGAATCGGCGATGCCCTTGATCATCGCGCCGGCCTGTCTCGGCTTTCCCGAGCGGATGGGGGACCGGCGGGCTTGGGGACTCGCGACCCAGCTCTACAGCGTGCGTTCGGCCCAGTCCTGGGGTGTGGGGGACCTGGTCGACCTGACGGACCTCGCGGTGTGGTCCGCGGCCGAACACGGCAGCGACTACGTGCTGATCAATCCGCTGCACGCGGCCGAGCCCGTCGCGCCGATGGAACCGTCGCCGTACCTGCCGACGAGCCGACGCTTCGCCAATCCGATCTACCTTCGGCCCGAGCGCATTCCGGAGTACGCAGAGTGCACCGACGAGCAGCGCGCCAGGATCCGGTCCCTCGTGGGCGGGCTGGACCCCGCCTCGACCACAATCGATCGGAACAGTGCCTGGACGGCGAAGCGGGCGGCTCTGGAGCTGATCTTCGCAGCGCCGCGAACTCCGGGCCGACAGCTCGCGCTGGAGGCCTACCGGGACCGGGAAGGAAGTGGCCTGGAAGAGTTTGCGGCCTGGTGCGTGCTGACCGAGACCTACGGCAAGGCCGAGGACTGGCCCGTCGGCTTCGAGCATCCATCGTCACCGGCCGTGGTCGAGTTCGTGCGCGAGCACCCTGACGAGATCGAGTTCTGCTGTTGGTTGCAGTGGCTGTTGGATGCCCAGTTGGCCTACGCGCAGGAGGAGGCGGTCCGGGCCGGCATGGCGTTGGGCATCGTGCACGACCTCGCGGTGGGCGTGCATCCGCACGGCGCGGATGCGTGGGCGCTGCAGGACACGTACGCTCAAGGCATCCACGTCGGCGCGCCGCCGGACCCGTACAACCAGAACGGCCAGAACTGGTCGCAGCCGCCCTGGCGACCGGACCGGCTGGCCGAGGCCGGTTACGAGCCGTTCCGGCGGATGGTCACCACCGTGCTCCGGCATGCGGGCGGAATCCGGGTGGATCACGTCATCGGGCTGTTTCGGCTGTGGTGGATCCCGATGGGGCACGGGCCCAAGGGCGGGACGTACGTCCGCTACGACCACGAGGCGTTGATCGGCATCCTCGCTCTCGAGGCCCATCGCGCGGGCGCTCTGGTGGTCGGTGAAGATCTGGGCACGGTAGAGCCTTGGGTTCGCGACGAACTGCGCGAGCGGGGCATCCTCGGAACGTCGATCCTGTGGTTCGAGTTCGAGTGGGACGCCGGCGGAGCGCCGCTGCCCCCCGAGCGGTGGCGGGAGTACTGCCTTGCCTCGGTGACCACCCATGATCTGCCGCCGACCGCCGGCTACCTGACCGGCGATCACGTCCGGTTGCGCGAGGAGCTCGGCGTACTGACCCGGCCGCTGGAGGTCGAACTGGAGGCCGACGCGGCGGCTCGGCAGGCATGGTTGGACAACCTGATCGATCGCGGGGCGCTGCAGCCGGGCGCCTCGGTGGAGGAGACGGTCAAGGCTCTGCACCGGTATTTGACCTGGACTCCGTCTCGATTGCTCTGCGTGTCCCTGACCGATGCGGTAGGAGACCGGATGACGCAGAATCAGCCGGGCACCGTCGATGAGTACCCGAACTGGCGGGTGCCCCTGACCGGTCCCGGGGGCGACGTGGTCATGCTCGAGGACGTGTTCACCGACCGCCGCGCAGCCGAGCTCGTCGAGATCGTCCGCCAGGTCCGCCCATGACCGCCCGACGGTGAGCGCTGACGTCGGATCCTGGCCTGACCCTGTCCGCCTGGTGCACCGGCCGCTTGGCGCACCGACCACTTGGCGCATCGGCGGGACACTTCGCGGGTCGGCGCCGATGCGCAAAGTGCTCCGCCGGTGCGCCCGGTGGGGAGGATGCGGTGGGGAGGATGCGGTGGGCAGCGTCCCCGACAATGGCGGAAGGGTCCAGGAGGTGATTGCTAGGGTCACGTCTCGTGGCCCGTCGTGTTCGTCGTCCGGACTCGAGCCTGTTGACGGTGATCGTCGCGTTCAGCGCGAATCTGCTGATCGCTCTGGCCAAGTCGGCGGCGGCGGCCATCACCGGTTCGGCATCGATGCTGGCGGAGGCGGCCCACTCCTGGGCCGACACGGGCAACGAGATCTTCCTGCTCTTCGCCGAACGTCGATCCGGCCGACCTCGAGACGCCGCCCATCCGCTCGGCTACGGAAAGGAGGCGTACGTCTGGTCGATGTTCGCGGCGTTCGGGTTGTTCACGGCCGGTGCGGTGGTGTCGATCAGTCACGGGATCTCGGAGCTACGCCATCCCGAACCGGCTTCGGACTACCTGGTCGCGTACATCGTGCTGGCCGTCGCGTTCGTTCTCGAAGGGATTTCGTTCCTGCAGTCATCCAAGCAGGCGCGGGCCGGTGCCCGCACGCTCGGTCGACGCACCCTCAACCACCTCTGGCAGACCTCGAACCCGACGGTGCGTGCGGTTTTCGCCGAGGACGCGGCTGCCCTGATCGGACTCGTGATCGCGTTCGGGGGTGTGGGGCTGCATCAGATCACGGGCTCACCGGTTCCCGACGCGATCGGTTCGCTGCTGGTGGGAGTGCTGCTCGGGGTGGTCGCGGTGCTCCTGATCGAGCGGAACCTGCGCTTCCTCGTCGGTCAGGCGGTCAGCCCCTCGATCCGTGGTCGGATGCTGGAAAGCCTGCTGATGCGGCCGGAGATCGACCGGATCACCTATCTCCATCTGGAGTTCGTCGGTCCCAGCCGGATCTATCTGGTCGCCGCCATCGATCTGGCCGGTGACGACGTGGAACACCACGTAGCGGTGCGCTTGCGTCGGATCGAGCGCGAGCTGGAGCGGGACGAGGACATCGAGGAAGCGGTGCTCACCCTGGCCACTCCGGACGAGGCGTCCCTCACTTGAGGAGCAGGCTCGCGGCGTCGGCGGCGTTGTCGACGAGGTACACTGCGGCCGCCATCGATCGCCCGCTCGAGAGCGAGTCCAGTAGCGGCCACGCCGGCAGGGTTCGGGTCCAGTAGTCGCGACCGACCAGCACCAGCGGGGCGATCAGGCTGTCGTCCGCGGCGTAGTAGTTCTCGGTGGCGGCCTGGAAGATCTCCTGCACGGTTCCGGCAGCGCCCGGCAGGTAGACGATGCCCCCGCGACAGCGGTGCAGCATGGTGTCCTCCCGCAGCGCGTTGGTGAAGTACTTGGCGATCCGAGTCGCGAACACGTTCGTCGGCTCGTGACCGTAGAACCAGGTCGGGATGCTCAGGCTCCGACCGGCCCGGGAGGCGGGCCAACGGTCGCAGACGGTCCGGGCCGCGGTGAGCCAGCGCTCGATCGAGGTTCGGTACGTCGGCGCCGCTCCGAGCATGTCCAGCGCCGGGTCGAGGCCGTCCGGCCAGGCCGACAGATATGCACCCAGGTTCGCGGCCTCCATCGCACCCGGTCCGCCGCCGGTCACCACCAAGCGGCCGCCGGCGGCCAGGGTCCGGCCCAGTTCTGCTGCTTGGCGATAGGCCGCCTCGATCCGCAGCACCCGGTGTCCACCCATCACCCCGACGAGGTCGGTCGGCCTCACTCGTTCGGTGAGATCGTCGATCGCGTCGGAGATGGCATGGTCGTGCAGCGCGATCGCCAGTGCGTCGGTCAGCCCGTGCTTTCGAGCAGCCATTCGGGACCACGCATAGACAGCCGCGTCGGGGCTGTCGGCATAACTACCATCGGCGTACAGCTCCTCGGCGGTGTAGAGGCTCGACCGGTAGGGCTGGAACGGTAGGTCGCCGAGCTCGGGGAAGACCAGCGCACCATCCCTGATGAGCTCGACCGCCACTCCGGGTGCGAACTGACAGCCGAGGAACACCGCACCGTGCGGATCGACCCGTCGCAGCTGTGGCCGTCGTTCGCTGAGATCGATCGCCCGGATGAACCAACCGCTGAGCCGGTCAGTTCGCACGATGTGCCGGTCGAACTGGGCCAGTGACTCGATCTCGACCTGCCGACGGGTCATGCCGCGATTGTGTCAGTGGAGCGGTTGGAGCGGTTGGACTGCGGACGAACGGTGGTTCGGGTTCGGCCGCTGTGCTCGTGGCCCCGAACTTGAGTCCCGCACTCCACAGTCTGCGCCGACGTCGAGTCCAAGCCTCGTTTCGCGTCTTTGGCCGGACAAGTTTGGGAGACTGTCAGTGCCAAGACGTTGGATGGAGACATGTCCGGACAGACCGACCAGGCGCGTGACGAGCGGTTCGTGCTCAGTCGCGCGGTTCTGCCCGGTTTCGTGGCGTCGACCGTGGGCTACGGACCCTCGGGCGAGACGCAGCTGATCCACCGCGGACTGCCGTCGCCGTACCTGACGTTCATCTTCTCCTTGGCGGGTCCGGTGGTGACCGGGACGAGCGAGGACGAGGCGCTCGGGCCCGACCCGGATCGCACGCACATCGTCCTCGGGGGGTTGGCGGAACGGCCTTCGTACGTGGTGCCCGACCCGGAGCAGCGCGGCATGCAGCTCGCCGTGCACCCGCTGGCGGCTCGGGCGGTGTTCGGTCTCCCGGCTCGGGAGCTGCTCGAGGTGACCGACGGCGTCGATGTCCTCGGTCCGGTCGCCGAGCAGCTCCGACAACGGCTCGCCGGGCTCGAGGGCTGGACAGCCCGATTTGCTTTGGTCCAGCACTACCTCCGCGACCGGATCGAGCGCCGGTCGCTCGAGCGGGTTCGGCCCGAGGTCGCCGAGGCGTGGCGGTGGCTGGCCTGGCACCGCGGCAACGGTTCGATGGCGGGCCTGGCGCGCCATGTGGCACTGAGCCCGCGCCAGCTCGGGTCACTGTTCTCCGGCGAGGTCGGCGCCAGTCCGAAGCAGGTCGCCCGCCTGATGCGCTTCGACCACGCCAAGCAGCGACTCAGTCACGCCGCCGCGATGGCCGAACGGATGGACCTGACCGACATCGCGCTGACCTGTGGCTACTACGACCACGCCCATCTCGATCGCGACTTCGCACAGTACGTCGGGACCAGTCCGACCGCCTGGCTGGCCGAGGAGCGCCGAAACATCCAAGCCCGAGGGCATCGCAACGGCGAAGACTGGATTCATGGACACCATCACGCAAGTCCCGGACACCCAGACCCGACAGCCCCAGGTCTGGGGGACACTCCAGGCCCATGACCCACTCGCGCTGATCGACTTCTACGTCGACGTGTTCGGTTTCGCGAAGACCGTCGTGTACGCCGACGGCGACACCGTCGCCCACGCGCAGCTGGATTGGCCTGAAGGCGGTGGGATCATGCTGGGTTCGTACAAGCCGGAGGGCCAGTGGAGCCGCCAGCCTGGCACCGCCGGGTTCTACGTCGTCACCGATCGGGTCGAAGACATCCACGCTCGAGTCGTCGCGGCGAGCGCTACCGTCACCCGCGAACTCAACTCGACCGACTACGGCAGCTACGAGTTCGGCTGCGCGGACCCGGAGGGAAACCTGTGGTCCTTCGGCACCTATCGCGGCGAGCCGCCTTCGTCTGCGTAGTCACCCCATCGGAAACTGTGCGCGTATGACATCGACACGCCAGTCGACCTGTCGTTTCGCGCACACTTTCCGGGCGCGCGTTCCGGCGGGGGATCAGCCGACGAGACGGCTCAGTGCGAGTCGGGCCACCTCCGGGTACGCAAGGACGAGCGGCGTCGGCCCGGCCACCGTCAGTGTCGCCACGCTTCCGCCGCCGGCTCGCTCGAGCACCTCGTGACGCATCCAGACCCTCCGGCCGGCGATCGCGACCTCCCACTCCCAGACCCGCTGCTGGTGGTCGACAGACTCCACGGTGAAAGGCACTGGCAGCTTCGCGAGCACCAGCACGGTTCCGCTCAGTCCAGCGGTCAACCGGGCGCTGTCGGCTTTCACTCCGCTGATCGGTGGCGACCAGGCCGACCAGCGGGTCAGATCGACGTAGTCCGCCCAGACTGCGTCGGACTGGCGGGGGCCGGCCACCGCGATCGTGCGTTCCATCTGCCCACACTCTCCCAAGCGTCCGGGCCCGAAACGCGCGGGTGCATTCCAAATGTTCGACAGTCACCCGCGCCGCCGTCTCGTTTGCCGACTCCGGGTGGGAAAAGTGGCGCAGACGTCTGTGAAACGAGACGTTTGCCGAGTCCGGGTGGGAAAGTGGCGTGGGGCGTAGGCCGAACGTGCCGTTGCCGACTCAGGGTCGGAAACGTCAGGGCCCGCGGCCCGCTTGTCTGGTTTCGCGTCTCGATCCGAGGGCCGATCCGGCATGGCCCGACCGTCCGCGCGCCCCGTAGCCGGCTGCCAGGTCGCCGAAACAAAACGGAGTCTCCCTGCGTTAAGTAGGATGGCACCCGGTGCACCGCCGCGGTGCCCGTCATCAGGAGGAACATTCACCATGTTGCGCAGTTCGAACCCGATCCTTTCCAAGAAGGATGCGTTCACACCCGCAGCACCGAACACCGGTGGCTATGCGCCCTACCCGGGTCATGATCAGTACCAGCAGAATCCATACGGTCAGCCGCAGGGCGGAGGGTCCTACGGTAGCGCTCCGGTGCAGACCGAGGGCCGGATGACCCTCGACGACGTGATCACCAAGACCGCCGTCGTGATGGGTCTGCTCGTGGTATCGGCCGCGTTGTCGTGGTGGTTCATCCCGGTATCGCTGACCATGCCCGCGCTGATCCTGTCGGCGCTGACCGGTTTCGTGGCCGTGCTGCTCGTCTCGTTCCGTCGTAGCGTCTCACCGCCGCTGATGTTCGCTTACGCCGTCATCGAGGGCGTTTTCATCGGCATGTTCAGCAAGCTGTTCGAGTCGCTCTACCCGGGCATCGTGGTCCAGGCCGTCGTCGGAACATTCGTGGCCGCCGGCGTGACCCTGGCGACGTACAAGATCTTCCGTATCCGCGTCAGCTCCAAGTTCCGGCAGATCGTGATCATCGCCACGATCGCCTATGCGGTGACGTTGTTCGTCAACTTCATCGTCTCCCTCTTCATCCCGGGTCTCGGTCTGCGAGTAGGCATGCTGGGGCTGCTGATCTCTCTCATCGGCGTCGTGCTCGCAGTGCTCAACCTGATCCTCGACTTCGACTACATCGAGCAGGGGATCGCGATCGGCGCTCCTGCGAAGGAGTCCTGGCGGGCCGCATTCGGCCTGACGGTCACCATGGTCTGGCTCTACGTGGAGATCCTGAGGATCCTCTCCTACATTCGCCGGTAGCCGCATAGGCAGGTAGCCGCAGACGCAGGCGCTCGAAGGCCCGCTCATCCGCAGGGATGGGCGGGTCGCCGGCTGTTGGGACCCACCCCTCGTCCGCCGCAAGTTGCCGCAGAGCCGGCATAGTGACGCATTTCACTCGATCGATCCCGAACCCGGAGCTTGAATCACCCGAATCGCGCGTCGACCGTGCGAAAAGCGTCACCGTTCAAACGGACACAACGCACTGCAGGCTATGAGGGTGGTCCGAGATCCTCAGGCGAGGAGCGGGCACGAGGCCCGGCAATACAGAATAGGGACGTGCGCTACGTCGAGTCTCTGATCGATCTGGTCGGCAACACTCCACTGCTCCGGCTGTCCAAGACCACCGACGGTGCCAAGCCGCTGATCCTGGCAAAGGTGGAATATCTCAACCCGGGCGGGTCGGTGAAGGACCGGATCGCGGTCAAGATGATCGAAGCAGCCGAGCGCGAGGGGAAGCTCCAGCCCAACGGCACGATCGTCGAACCCACCAGCGGCAACACTGGTGTCGGACTGGCGATGGTGGCGCAGGCCAGGGGATACCGCTGCGTGTTCGTCTGTCCGGACAAGGTCAGTGAGGACAAGCGGAACGTCCTGGCCGCGTACGGCGCGGAGGTTGTGGTCTGCCCGACAGCCGTCGAGCCTGACCATCCCGACTCCTATTACTCGGTCTCGGACCGACTCGTCCGTGAGATCGATGGTGCCTGGAAGCCTGACCAGTACTCCAACCCGAACAACCCGCTCAGCCACTACGAGTCGACCGGCCCGGAGATCTGGCAACAAACCGATGGCCGACTCACCCACTTCGTCACGGGCATCGGCACCGGCGGCACGATCAGCGGAACGGGCCGCTACCTCAAGGAGGTCTCGGGCGGTCGAGTGCAGATCGTCGGCGCTGACCCAACCGGTTCGGTCTACTCCGGTGGGGACGGCCGCCCCTATCTGGTCGAGGGAGTCGGGGAGGACTTCTGGCCCGTCAACTTCGACAAGTCGATCTGCGATCGGGTGATGGAGATCTCCGATCGAGACTCCTTCGCCATGACCCGCCGGCTGGCTCGTGAGGAGGCGCTCCTGGTCGGCGGGTCGTCGGGAATGGCCGCCGCTGCCGCCATCCGGTTGGGTCATGAACTGGACGACCCCGATGCGGTAGTGGTCGTGCTGCTGCCCGACTCAGGCCGGGGGTACCTGACGAAGGTGTTCAGCGATCAATGGCTGACCCGCTATGGTTTCGCGTCGCGGCGGGGCCAGAACATCCGGGTGGTCGCCGACGTCTTGCGAGAGAAGTCCGGCGAACTGCCCTCGCTGGTGCACACCCATCCCGGCGAGACGATCGCCGAAGCTGTGGAGATCCTGCGGGAGTACGGCGTCTCCCAGATGCCCGTCGTCTTGGCAGAGCCGCCGGTGATGGCTGCCGAGGTCGTCGGCTCGGTCAGTGAGCGTGGACTGCTGGCCGCCTTGTTCGCCCGGCACGCCCGTCCGGCGGACGCAGTCGAATCGGTGATGGAACCGGCCCTGACGATGCTGGGCGCGTCCGAGCCGGTGGCCCAGGCGGTGGCGGTGCTCGAGGACAGCGATGCGCTGCTCGTGCTGGACGACGGAAAGCCGGTCGGAGTGCTCACCCGACAAGATCTGCTCGGCGACATCGGCTGACCTCGGCGTCCGGCAATGCACCTGTGCTGTCTGATCGCCGACATGTTCGCGTACTCAGGCGATCGGGGTGGGGAGTGTGCACAAATATGTCTTGCCTTTCAATCCGATCCGGACTGAAGTTCAGTTCATGCTGTTGCGTGACTTCGCCGATGGGGACCTGGCCGAGGGGATCCACGGTTCCTCCCAGAGCGGGCATGGCTGGGGATCGCCGCAACAGGAGGGCTGGCAGCGCACGCTGGTCGCCGAGGATCGAGGTGACGTGCTCGGCATGGGCACGATGCTGCTCTCCAACGTCCATCGCGACTCCTACTACTGCGAGGTTCAGATCGAGCCGGAGGCACGGCGCGAGGGCGTCGGTCGAAAGCTGTTCGAGGCTTTGGTCGACTGCACGCCTGCGCCTTACCCGATCTTGACCCGAGCCATGTCATCTCAACCCGCGCGCCAGTCGTTTGCCAGCGCCGTGGGTTTCGGAGTCGTCATGCGCTGCCCTTCGCCTCAGCTCCATCCGGGATCGCCGGCCACCGGTCACTGGATCGAGCGGCATCCCACGCCTCGAGGGGTCAGTATCGTTGCCGCGCAGGAGCGGACCTTCGAGGAGTTCCTCGACGCTTGGGTCGACCTCTACGTGTGGATCCACGAGGAGTGGTCGCCGACCGTTGCGCGATGCACCGTGCACGAGCTGTTCGCGGCGTCCGGGATGGCCGAGGTCGATTTCGAGCTGACTCAGGTGGCTGTCGTCGACGATCGGATAGTGGCGCTGGCTTGTGTCTTGCCTGATCAGTGGGACAATCGCTCGTTCCTGGTCACCGAGACGACGCGGCGTCGTGAGCCGAGTGGTACCGAGATCCTGGGCGCCACGATCGCCACCGCTCTGCGAGCCTGTGCCCAGCGGGGCGTCCACCTCGTGGAGTTCGACGGTCACGCCGTCGATCCGCACTACTACCCGCTTTCCCAGACGTTCCCGATCACTGGGGCCGATCCACTGTTGGTGATGCGTCACCCTGGCCGCAGCAGGCCTGCCGCCGGGAAGTTACGGCACCCGGTGCTAATCGGCGAGCAGCTCCGGTAGCAGCGAACGCCAGCCGACGGTCCAGGCGAGCCGGCGCCACCGCGTGATGGGCACCCATCGGGCACTGGCGGTGGTGCCGTCGATGTCGAGGACTCGCGGTGTGGTGGGATGGGAGCACTCCGCCAGATACACCAGCCGGATCGCGTGGAAGTCCTGGATGACACCGCGCGGGCTCCGGCCGATCCAGTGCGACGTCTGGACCGCCGCCAGCTCGCCGAGAGTAATCCGCTGATCGGTCTCCTCGACCGTCTCCCTGAGCGCGGCCGCCGCCGGGTCCTCCGATTCCTCGATACCTCCGCCGGGCAGCCCCCAGCGGCCGGGCGAGCCAGTCCGGTCGGAGAATTCGGTAGCCAACAGTCCGCACTGCGACCGGACCAGCGCGTACGCAGCCACCCGCTGTTTCGGCACCGGTTCGACGCCGGTCAGGTCGAGATCACGATCCACACCGCGCGGCGGCACGAGAGGCGCCTCACTGCCCTCGGCCGTACGGGCGGTCCATCTGACCACGAGTTGCCCGTCTGAGCCGCGCCGCGCATCGATCGGACCGGTCAGCATGAAGCCGGCCGCCCACGCGGTCGTCTCCGGATGCTCGCCGTGGCCGAGCGCGCGGTCGAACAGCACGGTCTCACCCCTCTCCGCCAGCCCGACGATTCGCACGCCACCCATGATCTCGCGTCTTGATGAGCCCGTGAGCGCGCTGGCCAACACGACCGAGCAGCAGGTCGTCACGATCCTGCGCGCCCTGGATCTGATGGAGATCGGAGCCATCCCCGGAGCCAGGAGTCAAACACCACGACCGTGGTGGGATCCCCATCCGGGCCGCCCTCAGGCTGCTACCAGTTCCAGACGGGTGCCGACGCTGTTGGGGACGAACGCTTCCGGTAGCCGGTTGGCCAACTCGTGCATGGCGCGCCATCCAGTGCAGTGGGCGGGAAGCACGATGTCGGGTGAGAGTGAGCCGAGGGCCTCGACGGTCGGTTTGACGACCGGCTCGAACAGTGCTCCGGTGAGGTGGAAGCCGCCGACGATCGCGTGGACGTGCTCGACCCCGGTCAAGGCTCGGGCGTAGCGGACGATGTTGACCACGCCTGCATGCCCGCAGCCGGTGATCACCAACAGGCCACGGCCATCGACATGCACGACGAGCGCCTGATCGTCGAGGATCAGCGGGTCGGGTTCCCAACTCCCGTTGCGCAGTGCCTGGTGGATCGCGAAGCCCCGGCTCCGTCGTCCTCGATGGCGGGAAAGGCGTGCCTTCACCCTTCGTTCCTCCGCACGCCGGGCGTGCCAACTTCCGACGCTCACCACCAGAGACGGGTGAGCGAGCTCCCGTCGTCGTAGCGGACGGTGAAGCCGGTCGGTCGGATCGACCAGCCGTAACCGGTGACCGTATGTCCGTGGCTGTCACTCGAGCCGAGCGGTGCCACGTCGCGCATCCGCTCCGAGCCCAGGTGGGCCAGTGCGCCCGTGCCGGCGACGATCACGACGAGCACGAGAGCCACCAGCAGCCGACCGACCGACGTGGTGCGCGAGCGGTTCGACACGGTGGCGGTGGGCCTGGTGATCGTGGACATGTTCCGATCGTGCCTTGGGGCCACCCCGTCGCGCATCAGCCTGAGCGTCGATTCAGGCTCCGTTCAGGGCCATACCCGAAGCAACGTCCGGGGACGGCTCAGGGGGCGACTGCGGTGAGCCTCAGCCTTCATCCGGGCGGACCGCGGACGTGATCATGAAGCCCGCCGGGAACGGGACGCCATTCCCGTCCGACCGCCGAGTGAAGTCGTCGAGCAAGGCCTGCCGGACCTCAGACACCGCTTCGTCCGGCAGCCCCTCCAAGATCATCCGCAGCGGGCCCGTCCGGACGGCGTCCTCGGCCGCGGTCTCGGGTGTGGACGCTCCGCCGTAGTAGACGACCCGGTTGTCCGGCACCGAGCGGATCTCGCGCCATCCCGCCGACCCGAGGACCTCGGCGATCCGGGCCGGCTCGCCGAGACTGAACATCGAGGAGTCGGGAGGCACGGATGCGTAGTCGACGCCGAGGCGATGCAGCGTGGTCGTGGCAATGACGTAGGGGATGCCGAAGAGTCCGCTCGCGTCCCGCCGGCACCAGGTGGCGATGGCCAGCCGACCGCCCGGCCGGACGGCGTCGTGCAGCCGGGTGAATGCGGCCACCGGGTCGGAGAAGAACATCACCCCGAAGCGGGAGATCACGACGTCGTACGCCGACGCCGGGAAGGGATACGTCGTCGCGTCCCCGACCAGCCACTCGATGTCTGGCGCCGGCACCACTTCCTGAGCGGCTTTGATCATCGCCTCGGCGATATCGATTCCGGTGACGGTGCCCGCCGGCTGGACCGCCTCGTGAGCGGCGGCAGTGGTCGGGCCGGTGCCGACACCGACGTCGAGGACTCGCTCGCCCGGATGCAGTGCCGCGCGTTCGAGCAGGGCTTCCAGCACCGGCGCCAGTTGCCGTTCGCGGGCCGGCGCACTCGCCAACCAGCCGGCGACCCGGTCGTCGTCCCAGGTCGGCATTGCGGGAGGTCGAGGGGTGTCGCTCATGGTGGGTCATCTCCGTCGTAGTCACCGGTGCCGTCAGATCGATCCACTGGACGATCGAAGTCTCCGTCAAGATAACGCTGGAGCACCGGTCCGACCGCCGCAACCAGCTCGGCCCGCGTCGGAGCAACCGCAGCTGGGAGCTCCAACAGGTAGCGGGCGGTGAACAACCCCAGGATGTGAGCGGCGACGAGCCCGGCCCGCCTCTCGGCCTCCTCCGGCGGCAGATCGTACGCCGCGACCACTCGGCCGATCAACTCGACCGTGGCGAACTCGCGCATACTCCTGGTCATGGCGGGGTCGGCAATTATCGAGCGCAACCCGGCCACCAGCGCCGGCTGAGCGTCTGATTCCCAGATGCGGAGTGTGGTCTCGATCAGCCTCGACCCGAAGCCGTCGAGACCGTGCGCGAGCATGCTGGTGAAGACCTCGGGTAGCGGAACGGGCAGCGCGACGGTGGCCAGGAACAGGTCCTGCTTGGTGCCGAAGTAGTGATGGATCAGAGCGGCGTCGACGCCCGCATCGGTGGCGATCCCCCGGACAGAGGCGCCGGAGAACCCTCGGGCGGCGAAAGCGTTGCGAGCCGTCGTCAAGATCGCTCCGCGGGTGTCCGGATTGCCCGGTCGTCGCCCGGTCCGCACCGATCTGCCGGCTCCAGCCACGCTCGTCCGCACTCCTCGCCGCCGGCTGATCCGGCCCGCCTCAAGGATCACACATCGCTGCGACGACCACGCATCGGCGGAAGTGGGCGGTTGTGACAGATTTCGTCGGCGTGTCGGTGTCGTATGCGCCCACTTGCAGGGGAGTTTTTCGGGGTCGGAGTCGACGACGGGTAGGTTGCCTGTCGTGCAGTCGGTCCGGGCAGAGCGTCTCGCGTGATCACCGCATTGGCGTACGTCGTGATCGCGCTGGCGCTCGTGTCGCTGATCTGGGGCATCGTCACTGCCGCTGCGGACAAGCCGCCCGGAAAGGCGCAGCTCATCTACGCGGCCGCAGTGGAGGTTGCCGTCGTCGTGCAGAGCGTGATCGCCGCGATCCTGATCGTCGGCGGGTTCCGACCCGCGGAACTCGCGACGGCTATCGGCTACCTGATCGGCATCGCCGTGCTGATCCCACTGGCCTGGTTCTGGGCGAATGTGGAACGTACCCGGTTCTCCGGAGTCGTGCTCGCGGTAGCGGCCGCCGCAGTGTCGGCGATGACTCTCCGCCTGCTCGTGCTGTGGACTCCGGGATGAGCAGTCTTCCGAGACCGGACCCTGCCGACGAGCCGCAGGGCCCGAAGATGAGTCCTGATGGCCCGAAGATCAGCCCTGAGCCTGGCCCGACCATGAGCCCTGGGCCTGGCCCGACCATGGGCCCTGAGCCTGGCCCGACCATGGGCCCTGAGCCTGGCCTGAACATGAGCCCTGAGCCTGGCCCGACCATGGGCCCTGAGCCTGGCCCGACCATGGGCCCTGAGCCTGGCCCGACCATGAGCCCTGAGCCTGGCCTGAACATGAGCCCTGAGCCTGGCCCGACCATGAGCCCTGAGCTTGTCGAAGGGCGCCCCCCCGGCACACCTAGGCGCACCAACTCCGGGGCGGGCCGCGCACTGATCGCGGTCTACGGTGTCTTCGCGCTCGCGGCGACCTCGAGGGCTGTCGTACAGATCGCCACCCGATTCTCCGAGGCGCCCCTGGCCTACCTCCTGTCCGCGTTCGCGGCCGTGGTCTACATCGTCGCCACGTTCACCCTGGGCCGTGGCACCCCCCGCGCCCGGCGGATCGCCCTGGCTGCGGTGATCGTCGAGCTGGTCGGAGTGCTGATCGTCGGCACTCTCAGCGTCCTCGACCCAACGGCCTTTCCCCGGGCAACCGTGTGGTCGATCTACGGGATCGGGTACGGCTTCGTGCCGGCGATACTGCCTGTGCTCGGTCTGCTCTGGCTCTACCGGACCCGTCCGGCCAGATCCTGACCGATCGTGCCAAAGGGTCTCCCCGGCGCGGCGCCAGGTTGGCCGCAGGAGGAGACCCGCGTGTCGGCCGCGGTACGTCAGTACAAGATGTCCTCGGTCCTGTCTCCGATGACTCCGCCGATCATCGCGTTCGGGTTGTCGTCGCGGTCGTAGTAGTGGACGTGGAACCGGCGGCCGGCGCCATCCGGCGCAGTTGACTCCGCCTCGCTCAGGTACAGCCGGGCGTCTCCGCGGTGCCGGCCCGCGGCCAAGTTGTTATCGGCGTTGTCACCGCACACCCGCGACCGATTGTGGACGTCGGTCAGTTGGTCCTGGTCGCCCGACCCGGGGATGTGGTCGGTGTAGAACTTGCAGTTGGTCAGGAAGAATCGCGGCACCCGCGCGTTGATGCGGTTGATCACGTTCTGGGTCGGGTGCGGGTCGCCGGTGCCGAACTGGCCCAGGCCGCAGGAGATCAGCGACGCCCTGGAGTCGATGGTTTGCAGGAACGTGTCGGAGGTGGATCCATCGGCCCCGTGGTGCCCGCATTTGAATGCCGCGATCCGGTGCGGTGCGGGAAACGCCGCTCCGCCTTGAGGATTGGCGAAGCTGTTGCCCATCACGGCGGTCCCGATCAGGTCCTCACCGACGCTCGGCAGATCGTCGCCGGTGTAGTAGAAGAAGTTGCCGAAGCGCAAGACCAGACCGATCGCCTGATCGTTCTTCGGCTGGAACGGGCCGAACGGAGCGTAGTTGTTGCCACCCTGCCAGGCGTTGCTCCGGGTGGCGACCACGAACATCGCGGGCGCGTCGGCGGGCGCCGGGATGGCCTGTGGTCCACTGTTCCAGAGAATCTCCCGAGCCAGGTCTGCGGTTCCCAGCGAGCAGCGGGTGCGGTTCGTGCCCGGAGCCGGTCTCCAGTCATTCGCCCACATGAGGACGTGGCCACCGATCAGCGCACCCCATTGATCCGGCTCGTACAGGGCTCCGGTATCGACCACCTGGCAGCTCGCGTACGCGCGGTCAGTCCAGAACGAGGGCGGCACCGCTCCCCCGATGGCATTGGCGACTCGGCTGGCGGTCGTGCCACCCGCGCCGGGTCCGCCGATCAGCCGAAGGGCCCCGGCTGTCGCGGCCTTCTTGACCGTTTGTGCAGTCCTGATCAACCAGGGACTCACCAGAGGTTGTCTGTCGACGTAGTCCGATCCTATGGTCGCTCCCTCACTTGCGTAGAAGGCATCCGGACGATCTGCGGTGAACTCCTTGTCGGCCGCTCTGGCGGCAGCTTCGACGGCGACGGCCGCATGCACGGGTCCGTAGCCGCCGCGTGCGGCAGCGGCTGCACCGGCCGCCGCGGCGGCGATCTTATTTCCGCGGGACTTGGCCTGCGCCGCGCCGAACCCGGCGGTTGCGGCATCGGCCACCGTCTTGGCGATCGCGGAGAGGTTGTCGAACCTGAGCAGTTGGCCGATACCGCCGACGTGATCGTCGTC
>JBBSQJ010000007.1:0-34484 GCA_038257965.1 Propionibacteriales bacterium | reverse complement strand
GCAGCATCGCATCGCCGCCGCCGTGGCGACCGACCCCGGCCGGGATGGCAACCTCCTCCGCACGCTGCCACTGACGCTGAAGCCGCAGCCGTTCGCCCGCCGGGCGCACCTCGTCCTCGCCGTCGGCCGCGTCGCGCACCGCGCTGGGATCGACGACCGCCTTGCCATCGTGCTGATCGGCGGCCGACCGGACCCAGCCACGCTCGACGACCTCGAGCTCCAGCCGACCCTCGGTCCCGTTGAAGCCAACCCGATAACCCTCCCACGGGGCGAAGGCGTTCAACGAGTAGGTCATGGCCGCACCGCCGGCGTAGTCGACCAGCAGACTGAGTGAGTCCTCGATGGTGATGCCGTCGTCGAAAACGTCCTTGTCACGCTGGTAGCCGTCGACGTGCTCGGCGTCGAGATAGAGGCCCTTCAGCAGCGGGTCGGCGGCCAGATCGAGCCGGAACGGATCAGAACCCACCGGCTGATCGCGGCTGAGTGGAGCGCGGTTCCCCAGGCCGCGACGACGCGCGTTCTGCGCACCGTAGAACTTCAGGCCACCTCGCGCATACACCCTGGTCGCAACGTCGCCGAGCCACCAGTTCACGAGATCGAAGTGGTGGGTGGACTTGTGCACCAGCAGGCCACCGGACTTGTCCTTCTCGCGGTGCCACCGCCGGAAGTAGTCCGCGCCGTGGGAGGTGTCCAGCAACCACTCGAAGTGCACCGAGGTGATCTCACCGATCGCACCCGAGGTGAGCAGCTCCTTGACCTTCGCGTTGCGCGGGGAATATCGATAGTTGAAGGTGACGGTGAGGTCCGCTTGGGACGCATCCACGCTGGACACGATGCGCGCCAGCCGGCCCTGGTCGATGGTCATCGGCTTCTCGCTGACGACATCGATCCCACGATCCAGTGCGGCACAGATGTAGTCGTCGTGGGTGTAGTCCGGTGAGGTCACGATGAGGCAGTCGGGCTCCGTCTCCGCGAAGAGCCGATCCAGGTCGTCCGGCGCGTAGGCCGGCACATCGGCCAACCCCAACTCACGCCGGTAGAACTCGATGCGGGCGTCGTTCGGGTCACACAGCGCCACCAGCTCACCGATGTCGCGGTGGGTGGTCTGCAGTGCGGCAAGATACATCCGCGCCCGCGAACCGGTGCCCACCTGTGCGTACCGACGGCGACCTTGCGATGCCATGAGACTCCTGTTGGTGAGAAGACGATTGTTGGTGAGAAAACCACTGTTGGTGAGAAAACGATTTCTTGCCACCCTACAGCGGTGTTCCATACCGGAGCAACCAATCCAGTGCGCTGAACGCGAACGCTGCGTTCGACGTTCTTGACCGGGGTGCGTTGGGGTTGGGAGGATGCGCGGAAACGCTTCGTCGCGAGATCCGCAAGGTCGAGACAGTTGTCTGGTGCGCTGGTTGGTGAGGCAAGCGGACGCGGGCCATGAACCAGGAGAATCATCGGGTGGCACTGTCACGACGCGCTCGACCACCGACGATCCAAGACGTGGCTGCGCGCGCCGAGGTCTCCCCCGCCACCGTCTCGCGGGTGATGAACGGCAACACCTCGGTCGATCCGACCATGGCCGACAGGGTGCGCAAGGCCGCCGACGAGCTCAACTACTCGGCCAGTCCGCTGGCGCGCAGCCTCGTCCTGGGGAAGACGAACACCATCGCCGTCGTCGTGCCGGATCTGGAGAATCCCACCTTCCAGGGTGTGCTCCGCGGACTCAGTCGCGCCGCCCGGCACGACGGCTATCACATCCTGATCGCCGACTCTGCCGAGTCGGTCACCGACGAGCGGGTTCTGGCTGTCGAGACGCGAAGACGATGCGATGGCGTGGTGCTGTGCGCACCACGGATGGCCGACGCAGATCTCGACCCGCTGCTGGTCGAGCTGCAGCCCGTCGTCCTCGTCAACCGGCAGGCTGGTTCGTCGGCCACGCCGGTGATCGCTGCCGATTACGGCACCGCCCTGCGCGAGTTGCTCGACCTGTTGCACGACGATGGTCACCGCTCGCTGATCTTTCTGGCCGGCGCGCCGACGAGTGCGTCCAACGCCGCCCGGCTGGCCGCTCTGGACGACTTCCGCGATGATCATCCAGCTGCGGCGGTCGAGATCGTGCCGTGCGGCGTCGCCTTCGGCGACGGCTACGACGCTGCCGATGCGGTGGTTGCGGGCTCGGCGACGGGTGTCTTGGCCTTCAACGATCTCGTGGCGATGGGCTTGATGAGCGCCCTCGGCGAACGCGGTGTCCGCGTGCCCGAGCAGTTGTCGGTCGTGGGCTTCGACGATATCCCGTTCGCGCGTTACACGACTCCGCCGTTGACGACCGCTGCGGTACCGGTTGCAGAACTGGGTGAGCAGGCCTGGCTACGGATGCGGGACCTGCTGAACCATCGCGGCCCGGGCCCCGCCATGTTCTTCCGGCCGCACGTCCGGCACCGAGGAAGCACCGGACCCGCTCCGTGCGCGTGAGTAGCGCCCCGTCGACGCGAAAGCGCCCACCTGCCCAGCGGTCGGTGCTGAGCGGTGGGCGCCTTCGCGGCCCTGGCCGAAGTGGAGTAGCCGACGTGGCCTTGCGAGGAGCTACTTCCCGCCGGTGGTGGCGATGCCCTTGACCAGGAACCGCTGACCGAACAGGAACACCAGGAACAACGGGACGAGGGTTACGACGGACATGGCGAACATCGCCAGTTGCTTCCGCTGGTCGCGTCCAGGAATGACCGGAGCGCCACAGACACGGTGTAGGAGTTCGGGTCGGTCAGGTAGATCAGCGGGGTGAAGAAGTCGCTCCAGGTCCAGATGAAGGTGAAGATGGCCGCCGTCGCCAGCGCCGGACCCATCAACGGGATGATCACCCGGGAGAAGATCCGCCAGTGACCGCAACCGTCGATCCGGGCGGCCTCGTCAAGCTCACGCGGGATGCCCCGGATGAATTGGACCATGAGGAACACGAAGAACGCGTCGGTGGCCAAGAACTTCGGCAGGATCAGCGGGACGAACGTGTTCACCCAACCGAGGCTGTTGAACAAGATGTACTGCGGCACCAGCACGACATGGATCGGCAGCATGACGGTGACCAGCATGATCGAGAACCAGACGGTCTTCAGCCGGAACCTCACCGGGCGAACGCATACGCGGCCAGCGAGCAGGCGAACAGGTTGCCGGCCACCGCGCCGATCACCACGATCGCGGAGTTGATGATGTAGTGACCGAACGGGTGGGCCAGCGCATTCCACCCCTGGCTGTAGTTGTCCAGGATCAGGTTGTTCAACCACAGTCCCGGAGTCTTGAAGATGACATCGGTCGGTCGGAACGACGAGACCACCAGCCACAGCAGGGGGTAGATCATGACGAGGCTGGCCGCGATCAACAACGCATGCTTGATCACCGACCGGACCCGGGACCCGGCCATCGACCGGCCACCGCCACCACGATTGCGGACAGTGCCTAGGCCGGCCTGCGGCGGCGCGATCGTGGTCTGGAAGTCGGTTTCAGTCATCGTAGAACACCCAATACTTGGAGAGGAAGAAGTTGATTGCCGTCAGCGCGCCGACGATGACCACCAGCAGCCACGCCATCGCCGCTGCGTATCCCATCTGGAACTGGCCGAAGCCGCGCTGGTACAGGTACAGCGTGTAGAACAAGGTCGAGTCCGCCGGCCCACCGGTGCCGTTCGACACCACGAACGCCTGGGTGAACGACTGGAACGCGCCGATGATCTGCAGCACCAGGTTGAAGAAGATGATCGGCGACAACAATGGCAGGGTGATCTTGGTGAACCTCGTCCACCGAGTCGCTCCGTCCACAGACGCCGCCTCGTAGTACATCCCTGGGATCTGTCGCAGTCCGGCCAAGAAGATCACCATCGGCGACCCGAACGTCCAGACGTGCAGCAGGATGATCGCCCACAACGCATACTCGGGATTGGAGATCCAACCGATGTGCGAGTCGATCCCGACTATCCGCAGAATTTGGTTGACCAGCCCGTCGGTGCCGAACATCTGCCGCCACATGATCGCGATAGCGACCGAACTGCCCAGCATCGACGGCAGGTAGAACACGGAGCGGTAGAACGCCAGCCCTCGCATTCCCTTGTCCAGCAGGAGAGCGATGGCCAGTGCCAAGACCAGCTGCAGCGGCACACCCACGAACACGTAGATGAAGGTCACCTCGAGCGAATGATGCAGCCGCGGGTCGCCCAGCATGCGGACATAGTTCTCCAGACCGACCCAGTTCGGGGCCTGGATCAGGCTGTAGTCGGTGAACGACAGATACAGCGAGGCGATCATCGGGCCGATGGTGATCACCACCAGCCCGATCAGCCACGGGATCAGAAAGAGATAACCGGCCTTGTTGTCCCGGGAAGCCTCTTTCCGCCGCTGAGCGCGTTCTTCCGCAGACTTGGCCTTGGAGACCTTCAGCTGCGAGAGCTCAGAGATCGCACTCATGACATCAGCCCTGGAGGTTCGACTTGGCCTCGTCCACGAACTTCTGCGCCGCGTCCGCCGTGCTCATCCTTCCGAACAGCACCTCCGTCTCGTAGCGGAGCATCACATCACCGATCTTTCCGCCGCCCGGCGGCGGTGCCTGGGGTGCGTCGGACAGTTCGGGCTTGATGTCGGTGATGAACTGCGCCACATTCTGCTGTGCCTTGGACAGCTTCGGTTTGATCTCCTGCTGGATCTCCGCGTTGGCCGGGATCCCGCGCTCGGCGAGGTTGATGTTCGCGCTCTCGGTCGAGTTCACCCACCAGTCGATCAGCGCGATGACGGCCTCCGGATTCTTGGTCCGCGCCGAGGCCGACCACAGCATCGACGCCTTGTACCACGCCTTCCGCTCCGTCGCCTTGCCGGCGATGCTGGGGAACCGAAGGATCGTCAAGTCGGTGCCCGCCGCCTTGTCCAGAGCCTCGATCTGGTTCGACCACTGGACCTGCATCGCACCGGTGCCCACGGCCAGGGTGCTCTGATCGATCGACTTGGTCGCCTCTTCGCTGACCTGCGCCGGGGAGCCGATCGCACCCGCCTTCTGTGCCTTCACCATCAGGTCGAAGAAGCCTTGGGCGTCGGCCGCCTCAAAGCCGAGATCGTTACCGTTGAACAGATCCTTGCCGTTTTGGCGCAGCCAGGTCTGCAGTCCGGCGTCATTTTGGAAGATCTGGCTCACCCCGAATTTGAGCTTCGCCTTCGATGCGACCTCAGCCGCGGTCTGGATCATCGAGTCCCAGGTCCAGGTCGTGTCGTCCGGCAGGTCCACCCCCGGCCTTGTCGAACAGCTTCGGATTGGCCATGAGAGTCACGGAGTTGATTCCGGCGTTGATTCCGTACAGGGTGTCGTTGACCTTCCCCGAGTCGACGGTGCCTTCCAGGAACTTCGAGGTGTCCACCTTCGACAGGTCGAGGAGCGCCCCGCGGTTGCCGTACTCGGAGATGTAGGCCATGTCCATCTGGATGACGTCCGGCGAGGTGTTGCCGGCCACCTGGGTCGCCAGCTTGTCCCAGTAACTCGCCCACTCACCGGGCTGCGGCGAGATCTTGACGCCAGGATTCGCCTTCATGTAGGCATCGATCGCCGTGGTGGTGTTCTTGTTCCGGACCGGATTGCCCCACCACGCGAAAGTCAGGTCGGCCGTACTGGCATCACCGCTGCCACTTCCCACTGCTGGAGCCGGGGGCACAACCCGCCAGGCCCGCAGTGGTCGCCGCGGCCGCCAGTCCGGCGCCGATCAGGAACTGCCTACGCGACAGAGCCATGGTTTTTCTCCTCTTTCGTTGCTGAGAAATCGATTTCTGGCACCGTACGGTCCCAGTGGTGCGGTGTCAATCGAATCGATCGGCCTCAGGGGACCCGTTCCAGAGCCATCTGCATCTGAACCTCCTTCGAGGCGCCCCTGCACTTGAACCCTAAGGGAACGTAAGCGGTTGCGCAAGCGCTTTCGCTACACTTTTTCCGTCCGAACTTTCGTCAGCCGAGGCTGAGCTTCCCGTACGTCCGTGGTGCTCCCGTGGACTCCCGCACGATGAGCTCGCCGGGAATCGACTTCCGGCGAGCTCGGCCCGCAGCGGGCCGGGTGGCCAGGTCGAGCGCCTCCCGACCCATCTCCGCCAACGGGAATCGCGCCGTGGTCAGGCTGGGAGAGACCAGCTCGGCCACCACCACATCGTCGACGCCGGCAACCGAAACCTCACCAGGCACCGAGACGCCGAGCCGACGGAGAGCGACGAGAATCGCGATGGCCATCGAGTCGTTCAGGGCCAGGATCGCTGTCGTGTCCGGTCCGCTGCGCAGGGCCTCGATCGCCGCAGGTCCCGCTCCGCCGGCCGTGAGGTCTGTCGTGGCCACGCGATACCGGATCCCGGCCGCGGCGAAGACGTCGACCGCACCGGCCAGACGGTCCTGCACGGTGGTCAGCGTTTCGGGACCGGCGATGATCGCCACATCGGTGTGTCCCAGTTGCGCGAGGTGTTCGGCGATGGCCGTCGTGGCCCCCCGATTGTCCGGGAGCAGCGCGTCCACCCCGAGCTGGTGACGCCCGATCACCGCCGCCCTTCCACCGTTGCGTTGATACGCGGCGAGCAGCCGCCGCGCCTCTGCCTCCTGCCGGCCGTCGACGTACCCGGATCCGGCGATGATGATCGCTCGAGCGCGCTGGGCAGCCAGATACCGGAGCTGTTTCAGTTCCCGCAATGGATCTCGGCCGGAATGGGACACCTGCACGATCAACCCGCGCTCTTCGGCCGCGTCCACCACTCCGGAAGCGATCTCGGTGAAGTAGGGGTCGTCGATCTGATGGACGATCAGGCCCGCGATGGACGTCGTCCCACCTGCCAGGCTCTGCGCGTGGGTGTTGACGACGTATCCCATGTCTTCCGCGGTCCGTCGAACGCGCGCGGCCACGTCGGCGCTCACTCCGGTCAATCCGCGCAGCGATCGCGACGCGGTGGCGAGTGACACGCCGGCCGCGTCGGCCACGTCGGCCAGCCGCAAGGTCGTCGGGGGACTGCTCATCCATGACTCCTCTGGCTCGGGACCACCCTGACTTCGGGACCACCCGGACGTCGAGACCACCTGACTTCGAGACCACGAGGTGACGGTTGCGCCCTACTCCAACGGTAGCGTACTCTGACGCAAGCGCTTTCGTTAAGCGCTTACGTTACTTTAGACCTGACGTCTGGAGAAGGAGGAGCGACCATGGCGGAGCGGACCATCAGGGTGATCATGAACGGGGTCACCGGCCGCATGGGTTACCGGCAGCATCTTCTACGTTCGGTGCTCGCGATCAGGGACGCGGGCGGCGTGGTGATCGGGGACGACCGGGTTAAGGTCGAGCCCGTGCTGGTCGGGCGCAACGCCGAGAAGCTCGCCGGACTGGCCAAGCAACATGACGTCGCCGACTGGACCACCGATCTCCACGAGGCGCTGGCGGACCCCGGTGCTCAGGTCTACTTCGACGCCCAGGTCACCTCCGCCCGAAAGGACGCCATCCTGGCCGCGACCGCGGCCGGTAAGCACATCTACACCGAGAAGCCGATCGCGGCGACGGTGGCCGACGGCTTGGATCTGGTCGCCGCCGCCAAGCGGGCCGGCGTGATCACCGGCGTGGTGCACGACAAGCTGTACCTGCCGGGGTTGCTCAAGCTCAAGCGCCTGATCGATCTCGGCTTCTTCGGACGGATCCTTTCGGTCCGCGGCGAGTTCGGCTACTGGGTGTTCGATGGCGATGTCATCCCGGCTCAGCGCCCGAGCTGGAACTACCGGTCCGAGGACGGCGGCGGAATGGTACTGGACATGTTCTGCCACTGGAACTACGTCCTGGAGAATCTCTTCGGTCGCGTGGAGGCCGTGAGCGCCAAGGCCGTCACGCACATTCCCGAGCGTTGGGACGAGCAGGGCAACTCCTACACCGCGACGGCCGACGACGCGGCGTACGGGATCTTCGAGCTGGCGGGCAATGTCGTCGCTCAGATCAACTCCTCCTGGGTCGTCCGCGTCGACAGGGGCGAACTCGTCGAGTTCCAGGTGGACGGCACGCACGGTTCGGCGGTGGCCGGACTGTTCGGCTGCCGGATCCAGCCGCGTGCCCAGACCCCGAAACCACTCTGGAACCCCGACCTTCCGACGGATCAGGACTTCCGAGCGCAGTGGGAAGAGGTTCCCGACCTCGACGAGTACCCCAACGGCTTCCGCGCCCAGTGGGAGAGCTTCCTCACCGACGTCGACGCCGGGCGGCCGCACCGGTACGACCTGGCCGCCGGTGTCCGAGGCCTCCAACTTGTCGAAGCCGGCCTGCAGTCCTCGACCGAGGGCCGCCGGATCGAGATTGCGCAGGCCTGAGATGAGCGGCTCCGCCCTGAACACCACCATCGGGCTCCCGCAGGGCGATGGCAGCCTTCGCGCCGTCGAGTTGGCTGCGCCGCGTACCTGGGTCGAGCACCCGCAGCCGTACAGCAGTCGGATCGCGTTCGCCGCGGCGCACGTGGTCGCCGATCCCCATGGCGAGAACGTCCCCGGCGCTCCCGCCGTCGTCGACTGGGACGCCACCTTGGCGTTTCGTCGGCACCTGTTCCGCTACGGGCTCGGCGTCGCCGAGGCCATGGACACCGCGCAGCGCAACATGGGACTGGACTGGGCGGCCACCCGAGAGCTGATCTCCCGCAGCGCCACACAGGCGCTCGCGCTCGGCGCTCGGATCGCCTCCGGGGTCGGCACCGACCAGCTGCCCGCCGCTGCGGCATCACTCGATCAGGTGATCGCCGCCTACACCGAACAGCTCGACTTCGTCGAGAGCACCGGCTCGCAGGTGATCTTGATGGCGTCGCGCCACCTGGCTGCGGCCTCGTCGAGCGCGGATGACTATCGACGCGTCTATGACACCCTGCTGTCCCAGGTGAGCCGACCAGTCGTCCTGCACTGGTTGGGAGAGGCGTTCGACCCGACGCTGGCCGGCTACTGGGGCACCTCCGACGTCGCGACCGCGACCGACACGTTCGTGGACCTGGTGCACGACCATGCGGACAGGATCGACGGCGTCAAGGTCTCGCTGCTGTCCGCCGAGCACGAGATCGGCGTGCGCTCGCGCCTCCCCGATGGCGTCCGGCTCTATACCGGCGACGACTTCAACTACCCCGAGCTGATCGAGGGCGACGGCACACACCACTCCGACGCGCTGCTCGGCGCGTTCGCGGCCATCGCGCCTGCCGCGTCGGCCGCACTCGCCGCTCTCGACGACGAGGACGTGGCCACGTACCGCTCGGAAATGGCGCCGACGCTGGAACTGTCGCGGCACGTCTTCGCGGCACCGACCTTCTACTACAAGACCGGGATCGCCTTCCTGGCCTGGCTGTGTGGTCACCAGGACGGCTTCACCATGGTCGGCGGGCTGCAGGCGGCCCGCTCCCCCGTGCATCTGGCGCGGGTCTTCGAGCTGGCCAACGAGGCGCGACTGCTGCCTGACCCAGAGCTCGCGGCTCACCGGCTCGGGCTGGTCCTGCGGCAGGCCGGGATCACCCGATGAGCCGACTCTCGCTGAACCAGAAGACCACCAACGACTGGTCGCTACGCGAAGCGATCGACGGATGCATTGGCGCCGGACTTTCGAGTATCGGCGTCTGGCGCGAGCCGCTCGCTGCTGCCGGACTCGAGAATGCCACGAAGTGGCTGGCCGACGCCGGCCTGCGGGTCTCCTCGTTGTGTCGCGGCGGCTTCTTCACAGCCGCGGACCCAGAACGGATCGAACTGGCCTACGCCGAGAACGTGCGGGCCATCGACGAGGCGGCCGTCATCGGGGCAGTCACCCTGTGTCTCGTGCCGGGCGGTCTGCCGGCCGGTGACCGCGACCTGACCGGCGCCCGATCTCGCGCGACCGAGGCGATCGGGCGGCTCGTCCCCTACGCCAAGGCGGCCGGAGTCACCCTCGGCATCGAGCCGATGAACCCGATCTACTGCGCCGACCGCGGCGTCGTCTCCACGCTCGGCCAGGCCCTGGACATCGCCGATCAGTTCGGCTCCGACGAGGTCGGAGTCGTGCTCGACACCTTCCATGTCTGGTGGGATCCGCAGCTGCGTGAGCAGATCCACCGGGCAGGCTCGCGGATCGTCAGCTACCAGATCTGCGACTGGATCACTCCGCTGCCGGCCGACACGCTGCTGGCTCGAGGCATGATGGGCGACGGTCACATCGACTTCGCCACCATCACGGGATGGGTGGCCGAGACCGGCTTCACCGGCGACATCGAGGTCGAGATCTTCAACGCCGACGTCTGGGCGACTCCCGGTGCAGAGGTGTTGGACATCATCACCGCCCGCTACGAAGAGCTCGTCGAACCGTTCAGCCGGCCGATACCCTAGCCTGCACAGGGACTGGGCTAGAGACCGTCCTCCACCGCGGCCAGCTCGCGCCGTCGCTTGGCAGATTGGAAGCAACAGACATGCAGAGATTCTCGCTCCAGGCGCTGGCGCGCGAACTGATGGGCCGTGCCGGCGCCGCCGGCGGAGGCCACACGGCCGACACCGTGGTCGGTGGACATGAACGCGTGCTGCGACAGACGGTCGTGGCGCTCGTCAAGGGGGCCAGCCTTGCCGAGCATGAGAATCCGGGCGAGGCGACCGTGCACGTACTGCTCGGCAGTGTCAGGCTTGTGTGTGGCGACGCGTCCTGGATAGGCCATCCCGGTGATCTGATCATCGTGCCCGACGCACGCCACAGTCTGGAGGCGTTGGAGGATTCGGCCGTTCTGCTGACGGTTGCCAAGCTGGCGTAACCAGGGCCGCAGTTTCGCGGTGACGTCTCCCGTTCCAGAGACTGTGGGAACTGGGTCAGAGCCCGGTCGGGAGGCGGCGGCGCGGGGCGCGCCCAACTGGTTGCGTTGGGCGTGGGCCCACCGGCGCCACAGCGGGGATCGGCCGGGTCGCCGGTTCGCCCGGAGACACCGTGACCGGCTCCCCCCAGTGGACGATGTCCACGGTCTTGCCATCGGCGATGGAGTAGGTCGCCGCGGTGGCGGTGACCTCGACGCGCAGCGTCTGCCCGTTGAGCAACAAGCCGAACGCGAGCCGGGTCAGCCCGGGCGGCAGGCGAGGTCTGAAGGAGAGCGCGGCGTCGGTATGGCGCATCCCGCCGTAACCGGCCACCAGTGCGGTCCAGACGCCGGCCAGCGAGGCCAGGTGTAGACCGTTGGTCGTGTTGTGTTCGAGGTCGTCGAGGTCCATCAGGGCCGCCTCGGCGACATAGTCCTCGGCCAGATCGAGGTGGCCGACCTCGGCCGCGATGACAGCTTGCACACACGCCGACAGGGACGAATCTCGGACCGTCAGCCGCTCGTAGTAGGCGAAGTTGCGAGCCTTTTGCTCGTCGGTGAATGCGTCGGGGTGGAGTTGCATGGCGAGCACCAAATCCGCCTGTTTGACCACTTGCTTGCGGTACAGGTCGAAGTAGGGGAAGTGCAACAGCAGCGGATACTGCTCGGGGGTGGTGTCGGCGAAGTCCCAGACCTCGTGGCTGGTGAAGCCATCGGCCTGGGGGTGCACCCCTAGCGCTTCGTCGTAGGGAATGAACATCGCCGCCGCAGCATCGCGCCAGCCGGCGGTCTCTTCGGCGTCGACGCCGAGGTCCCGGGCGCGTTCGCGGTACCGGTCTGCTGACTCGGCAGCAGCGGACAGATTCTGTCGCGCCATCAGATTCGTGTACACGTTGTTGTCGGCCACGGCACTGTATTCGTCCGGACCGGTGACTCCATCGATCCGGAACTTGCCGTGGCCATCGTGGTGGCCGAGCGAGCGCCACAGTCGGGCCGTGTGCACGAACAGTTCCAGGCCGATCGATTCCGCGAAGGCGATGTCGCCGGTGGCGCGAACGTACCGCTGGACCGCCGCAGCGATATCTGCGTTGACATGGAAAGCGGCCGTTCCTGCCGGCCAATAGCCGGAGCATTCTTCGCCGCGGATGGTGCGCCAGGGGAACGTCGCACCATCGAGCCCGAGCTGCCCTGCCCGCTGGATCGCCAACGGCAGCGTGCTGTGGCGCCAGCGGAGGGCATGGGCGGCCGCGGCGGGCTCGGTGTAGGTCAACACGGGCAGCACGAACGTCTCGGTGTCCCAGAAGGCGTGCCCGTCGTATCCCGTGCCGGTCAGGCCCTTGGCAGGAATCGCCCTGCCCTCGGACCGCGCGCTGGCCTGCAACAGGTGAAACAGGGCGAAACGCACGGCCTGCTCGATCGTGGTGTCGCCGTCGAGTTCGACATCGGATCGGGCCCAGAACTCATCCAGATATTCGCGCTGCTGGACCAGCAGACCGTCCCAACCGGTCTGCATGGCGCCGGCCAGCGCCGCATCGGCCTGGTCGCGAACTGCCGGCAGCGACCGGGAGCCGGACCACCCGTACGCCACGAGCTTGATCAGTTGGAGCCGCTGCCCGGGTTCGAGGGTGGTCGACACCATCGTCCGAGCCAGGTGGGGAAAGCTCTCCGACTGCACATCGGTCCCCGACGGCCCGTCGACGACGTGGTCCATCACCGCGGCGACCAGCAGCCCGCTGTCTCGAGTGGAATGCACCAGGCCCGCCCGCGCACCCCGAGCAGAGTCGGCTCGTTCGACCAACGGCGCCGCCAACGCCGCCGCAGCCCGCGGATCACCACCGGGCGCGGGCAAGTCCTCATTGGCGACCAGCTCCGACTGCACGACGATCCGGGCCGTCTCGTTGACCGCCTCGATCTCGTAGCAGATCCCCGCGATCGAGCGCTGTCGGAGGGACACCAGCCGCGCGGAGTTGACCTTGATCGCGCAACCAGCCGGGGAGACCCACTCGGCCTGGCGGCTCAGCACCCCGGCCCGAAAGTCGAGACGGCGCTGATGGGAACGCAGTTCGCCGTAGCGGACATCGAACGGCTCGTCATTGACCAACAGCCGGATGACCTTGCCATTGGTCAGATTGATGATCGTCTGCCCGGACTCTGGATAGCCGTAACCGCGTTCGGCATACGGCAGAGGATGGAGTTCGAAGACACCGTTGAGATATGAGCCCGGGAAGCCGAACGGTTCGCCCTCGTCCAGGTTCCCGCGCCAACCGATGTGTCCATTCGACAAGGCGAAGAGCGATTCGGTCTGGGCCAGCACGTCAAGGTCCAACGTCGTCTCCGACAAGCACCACGGCTCCGGCGCGAATGCGGGGTGACCGATCACGTCGCGGCCAGCAGTTCGGCCAGGTCCGACACGACGACGTCCGCGCCATGCTCGCGAAGCGCCTGCGCCTGTCCCGTACGGTCCACCCCGACGACCTGACCGAAGTCGCCCGCCCGGCCGGCCGCCACACCGGCCAGCGCGTCCTCGAAGACGGCGCATTCGGCGGGATCCAGGCCCAGCGCACGCGCCCCGGCCAAGAACATGTCCGGGGCAGGCTTGCCCGGCAAGTGTTGCTCTCGGGCCGTCACCCCGTCGATCCGCTGCTCGAAAAGATCCTCGATGCCGGCGGCGGCCAGCACCTCCTGACAGTTCGCACTCGAGGACACCACGGCGCGGCGTAAACCATGTTCCTGCACCGCTCGCAGGTAACGAAGCGATCCGTCATACACCTCCACGCCGTCCTCGCGGATCCGACGCAGCACGATGGTGTTCTTGCGGTTGCCCAGACCATGCACGGTTTCGGCGTCCGGCGGGTCCTCCGGACCGCCGTCGGGCAACTGGATTCCTCGAGACTCCAGGAAGGAGCGGGTGCCATCGGCCCGGGGCTTGCCGTCGACGTACCTGTCGTAGTCTGCGTCGTCGAACGGGACGAAGCGGCTGCCGGTGCGGTCTGCCGAGCGCCGCAGGTAGGCGTCGAACATCTCCTTCCATGCCGCGGCATGCACAGTGGCCGTCTTGGTGACGACCCCGTCGAGGTCGAACAGGCAGCCACGCAATCCAGTGGTCAGACCCAGTCCTGCGGTCTTGGTCGTCATCGGCGAATCGTTCACCGGTTCAGGATGCCAGCAAGCACCGCGGCCTCGCTGATACCCGGGTCCTTGGTGCCGGTCAACAAGGTCAGACCACGTTTCCCCGCCGCGAGATCTTGCAAGTGCTCCAATGCCTCACTCCGATCGTCTTGCTCGAGTTCGGCACCGTAGCGCTCCGCGAACTCCGTGAACTTGGCGGGCTCGTGGCCGTACCACTTGCGCAACTCGGTGGACGGGGCCACGTCCTTGCACCACTCGTCGAGGGCCGCCTTCGCCTTTGTCATGCCGCGCGGCCAGATGCGATCGACCAGGACGCGGGCACCATCGGAGTCTTCGGGTTCCTCGTAGACCCGCCGAACCCGCACCTTCGGTTTCTTGGCCGCCATGCTCCCAACCTCTCACATCGACCTGATCGAGATGCTCGTCCACGATCCCCAGCTGAGTGCAGAGCCCGCGGTCCAGATCGCGACCGGCGCCTCTGTATCGTTATAGGCCTCTGTATCGTTATAGGCCTTTGTATCGTTATAGGTTAGGGGAGAGGGGTGTCACGTGGCGCGTGTGACGGCGAAGACCGTGGCCGAGGCGGTCGGGGTGTCCGTTGCCACCGTGTCGAACGCGTACAACCGGCCCGGCCAGTTGTCGGCGGAGCTCCGGACCAAGATCCTGGCCACCGCCGCCGAACTCGGATACGCGGGACCGGATGCGGCGGCCAGAGCCTTGCGAAGCGGCAAGACCGACGCGGTGGGGGTACTCCTGACCGAGCGGTTGTCGTATGCCTTCTCCGACCCGTACGCCATCGGCTTCCTCGCCGGTCTGGCCGAGGTCGCGGAACAGCGAGGCACCAGCATCGTGCTCATCCCGCTGCCATGGTCGAGCGACTCCGACGAGGAAGGGCCTGATCTGGTGACGGTCAGGCAGGCGGCCATCGATGCGATGACCACATTGTGCGTCGCCGACGACCATCCCGCGCGGCTACTGGCGAAGACTCGCGGCATCCGCCTGGTCGGCACCAACATCAGCGCCGAGCCGGACGAGAGCTGGGTGGCGGTCGACGACGAGGCAGCCGGTCGTGTGGTGGGGGAAGAACTGGTCAGACTCGGACACCGCAGGGTCGTCGCCGTCGCCGACACGAACACCCCCGCAGGCAGCACGGCACGCCGGCTCGAGATCGGCGATATCGACTGCATCGACTGTGCTGCACGGTTGCGAGGACTCCGGGCGGCGCTGCCCGAGGAGCTGGTCGTCGTGTCGGCCGGCTACAACGCTCCCGCCTCCGGCGCCAGTGCTGCCCGCTGGATTCTTCACGAGCTGGCCACGACCGCTGCCGAGCTCCCAACCGCCATCGTCGGTCTCAGCGACGTGGTCGCTCTGGGCGTGCTCGACGTGCTGCGCGCCGAAGGTGTCGACGTGCCGGGTCGGCTGTCGGTGTGCGGCTTCGACGACATCCCGTCCGCCGAGGCCACGGGGCTCACGACCATGCGTCAACCGATCGGCGGGAAGGGTCGCATGGTCGGGGAGTTGCTGCTCGACCCTGAGGCCACGCCACGGCAGATCCTGCTGCCCATGGAGCTGATCTCGCGATCGACCACCGGTCCGGCGTCGCGGTCTGAGCCGGCTCAGTCGGGCGGCGGCGCGCCGTAGACGGCTGCGGCCTCACTGGTCAGCCGAATCAGCTGCTCGACCAGGTCGGTCAGGCTCTCGGCGCCGAGCAGGGTGAGCTGATCCATCGGGCCCACCGGGGCGATTCCCGCCAGCTGCCACAGTCTCGCCACGGGTTCGTCGGCCAGCACGACGTCGGGCGGCCAGGACGACTCTACGAACTCGCTGGCCACCGGCAGCGAGTGACGAACCACCCGCTCGGCCTCCTGGAGTCGCGGCATCATGGCCGGTTCCCACTCGAGGTCCGGCAGCTCTGTCACCTCAGCTCTCGGATGTGGGGCGTCGTTCAACCACTCGATCACCCGGAACCGCCGATGACCCTGCGCCTGCAGGCCCACAATGCCTTCCTGGGCGCCGAGCTCGGTGATCTCCGCGGTCGTACCGACGTCGAACCGATGCTCGCCGCCGCCCACCTCCCGACCGCGTTCGATCAGGACCACGCCGAACTCGCCGCTCTCGGCCTCGAGCATGCCCGACAGCATGACCAGGTAGCGCTCCTCGAACACCCGCAGTCGTAGCGGCATGTTCGGGAACAGCACGGTCCCGAGTGGAAACATCGGCAGCGTCGCCACGTAACCAGCCAACCATGGGCCACCGACCGTCGTCACGACAGGGCTCAGACACGGCAGGTAGGGTCCGGGAGTGACCGCACCGACCGCACCGGCGGCGAGCCGCCGGATCCTCGTGACCGGCGGCAACCGCGGCATCGGGTATGCCCTGGTTTCGACCTTGGCGGCTCGCGGGGATCGGGTGATCATGACGACGCGGGACGAGGTGAAGGGTCGGACCGTCCGAGACGAGTTGAGGAAGGACCATCCCGGATCGAGCATCGACGTCCACGTGGTCGATCTGAGTTCGCCGCACTCCATCCGGTCCCTCGCCGATGAGCTGGTGAGGCGCGGCGAACCACTCGACGGTTTGATCAACAACGCGGGGGTCCTGATGGCTCCCCCGACCCGGCAGCTGACCCCCGAGCAGGTCGAGATCACTCTGGCCACCAACGCACTCGGACCGATGCTGCTGACCGAGACGCTCGGCCCGCTCCTGGCCGAGGGTGCTCGGGTACTGTCGCTGACCTCCCGCTTGCACGAACCCGGCTCTCGCGGGGAGCCGGTGGGTTTCGACCCCGAGGATCCCAACCTCGATCGCGGCTACAACTCCGACCGGGCGTACAAGAACTCCAAGCTCGCGCTGATCTGGGTTAGCTCGGAGCTGAACAGGCGTTTGCCGGACACGGTCGTCAGCAACGCGGTGTGCCCCGGTTTCGTGCCGACCACGGCCTCGCGGTACACCCGGGGCTGGCTGCGGTTCCGACTCCGCTGGATCGTGCCACGGCTACCGTTCGCCGTGTCCGTCGAGCAAGCGGCGGCCGACGTCTTGTGGGCTCTCGAAGCGCCGGAGCTCGTCGGGCGCGGCGGGCTGTATCTGAAGGATCGCACCATCGCCGAGCCAGGCCCCGACGCGGGGGACGCCGACCAGGCCGCGCGGTTCTGGTCCCTGGCCCACTCGCTGTGGGACGACTCGCGTGGACGTTGACGCTTTCCACGCGCTCGATTGGCGACTGCCCCGCTTCGCGGGCGCCTTCTGGTCTCGAGTGTGCGGAAAGCGTCAACTCTGATTCAGGCCTCCCGCGTCTTCGGCGAGCTCTCGTACGTTCTCGCCGGATCGCGCTCGATGACCGGGTCCAGGATCTCGTCGATCCTGCCCAGCAGGTCCGCGTCGAGGGTCACGCCTGCCGCTGCCGCATTGTCGGCCACCTGCTCGGGTCGGGATGCCCCGATGATGGCGGTGGCGACGTTGTCGTTCTGCAGCACCCAGGCGACCGCCAGGGCGGCCATCGAGAGGCCTGCATCGGCCGCGAGCGGAGCCAGCTCTTGCACTCGCGCCAGCACGTCGTCGCGCATCCATCGCTTGATCATGTCGGCGCCGCCCTTCTCGTCGGTCGCTCGCGACCCCTCCGGAGCCTGCTCACCCGGCTTGTACTTGCCGGTCAGCACGCCCTGGGCGATCGGCGACCAGACGACCTGGGAGATGCCGAGCTCGCGCGAGGTGGGCACGACCTCCTCCTCGATCACCCGCCACAGCATCGAGTACTGCGGCTGGTTCGAGATCAGCTGGAACCCCAGCTCCTCCGCCAGGGCGTGTCCGGCCCGTAGCTGGTCGGCGGTCCACTCGCTGACTCCGACATAGAGCACCTTGCCCTGGCGGACCAGGTCGGCGAACGCCTGCATCGTCTCGATCAGCGGTGTCTCGTGGTCGTAGCGATGAGCTTGGTAGAGGTCGAGGTAGTCGGTCTGCAGGCGTTTCAGCGAGCCGTGAGCAGCCTCCATGATGTGCTTGCGGGACAGTCCGACATCGTTGTGGCCCTTGGGTCCGATGGGACCGAACACCTTGGTGAAGATCTCCAGCGACTCGCGTCGCTCGCTCTTCAACGCCTCACCGAGCACGGTCTCGGCCTTCGTGTTCGCGTACACGTCGGCGGTGTCGAAGGTGGTGATGCCGGCTTCCAGCGCGGCTCGGACACAGGCCATCGCCTGCTCGTTCTCCACTTGGGAGCCGTGGGTCAGCCAGTTGCCGTAGGTGATGGTCGAGATCTTGAGGCCAGAGTTGCCGAGATAGCGGAAGTCCATGCTCTGAACCTATCCAACCCGGTGCCTGATGAAACGATTCGATTCTTGCTCGACGCATCCGCGTCGCGGTCGATCCGACGGGGTGCGCTTGCGGCGGGGGTTACTGACTCGGCTCAGCGGGTACTGCGCAGCCGTGATGCGGCTCGGCGGGCGGGCTGACCGACGATCCTGGTGGCGAGCGCCGCGGGTCGCACGCTGCGCTTCGGTGGAGTCCACATCGGCGCAATGTCCGTCCACTGGTTTCGACACTGACTCCTTGCCACGGTCCGGCAAGTCCGCTACGGTGCTTGTAAGCGCTTACATGCGCAGAGAGGCGGCCCCGTGAGGCACGGAGAACGCTCCACCATCTACGCAGTCGCCGAGCGGGCACGGGTCTCCACCGCCACGGTGAGTCGAGTGTTGCGGGGCACCGCGAAGGTGAACGACGCCACCAAGGAGCGCGTCCTCGGGGCGATCGCGGCACTGCACTACGTGCCATCCGGAGCGGCGAGTCACCTGGCCTCGCGCTCCTCGGCTGACCTCGGTCTGATCCTCCCGGCGACCGCGGGTCCGTACTTCGGCGACGTCATCGTCGGATTCGAGTCCGAGGCGGGCCGGCTCGGTTATGCGGTCGGGCTCGCCTTCGCCGAGAAGTCCGACGGATTCCTCGCCGCGGTGTCCGCGCTTGCCGAACGATGTGAGGGCTTGCTTTTCGCTGCCCGCAGCGCGGTGAGCGACGAGATGATCCGGTCGCTGACCGGGGCGCGGGCGATCGTCACTGTCGCCCGCGGGCACGTCGCCGGCCTGGACAACGTCCTGGCGGAGAACTACGCGACGGCGTACGAGTTGACCTCACACCTGCTGGACACCGGGCGGAGGTATCTGTGTTTCATCGGACGGGTGGATCCCCTCTCCGACCTGTACGACCGATACCGCGGCTTCGGTGACGCGCATCGGGACCGCGGCATCGAGCCCCATCCGGCGATTCCGTGCGACCTCGACGAAGCGGGGGGGATCGCCGTCTCCCAACGGCTGGCCGAACATCAGGGCCTCGACGGTGCTGTGTGCGGCAACGATCTGGTGGCCGTAGCCCTACACCGCCACCTCCAACGCGCCGGGTACCACATCGGCCACGACATCGCGCTGGTCGGCTGGGACGACATCCACGCGGCCCGTTATGTCGATCCGGGCCTGACCACCGTCAGCCAGCCGACCGCCGAACTGGCCCGTGAGGCCGCTCGGCACCTGCACGACCAGCTCAAAGGAGAACCAGCCCGGACCGAACCGACGGTCCTTCCCACCACGGTCGTCTACCGCGGGAGTTGCTGCCCGCGACATGCGGCGCGACAAGCGAGTATCCACCGTCATCATCCATCGGAGCACGAGGAGCGATCATGAACACCATCAGTCGACGCACTGCCCTACTCGGCCTGGCCGGGCTCGGCGTCGCCACCGTGGCCGGCTGCGGGCGGAGCGGCCCGCAGGGCGGCGGGGCGGCCCCATCCCCCGCACCCGCGGTCAGCAGCGGCAAGGCGACCGGCGACATCACCATGTGGGCGATGGGCGCCGAGGGCCAGAAGCTGCCCGACCTGCTCAAGCAGTTCCACGCGGACAATCCGGATGCGAACGTGAAGGTCACCGCGATCCCGTGGGAATCCGCCCACGACAAGTTCACGTCGGCGATCCGGCCGGCACGGCACCCGATCTGGCGATGGTCGGCACGACCTGGATGGGCGAGTTCACCGACCTCGGCGCCTTGGAGCCCACTCCGGAGAACCTGATCGACGCCGGGCGATTCTTCGAGGGCGCCTGGGCTGGCACCAAGATCAAGGGCACTTCCTACGGCGTTCCCTGGTATGTCGAAACCCGGTTGGTGTTCTACCGCACCGACCTGGCCAAGAAGGCCGGCGGAGCGCCGGCCACCGACTGGGACTCCTTGACGGCGCTGGCGAAGGCGTACAAGCAGGCGGGCGCGAAGTGGGGCATCGGACTGCAGCCAGGTCAGACCGGATCGTGGCAGACCGTGGTGCCGTTCGGCTGGAGCAACGGTGCCGAACTGATCAACGACGACGAGACGAAGTTCACGTTCGACACTCCCGAGCTGACCGAAGCGGTGAAGTACTACCAGAGCTACTTCACCGACGGCCTGTCGAACAAATCCCCGACCTCGGGTGCGACCGAAGCCGACTTCGTCAGCGGCAAGGTGCCGATGTTCATCTCCGGCCCGTGGGAGATGAGTGCCGTCGAACAGCTGGGCGGCAAGGGGTTCGCTGACAAGTACGACGTGTCGTTGTTCCCGAAGAAGAAGACGAGCACGTCATTCGTGGGCGGATCCGATCTTGCTGTGTTCAAGGGCACGAACAACCGGGATGCGGCGTGGAAGGTGGTCGAATTCCTCACCACGACCAAGACCCAGGTGGCGTGGTACAAGATGTCGACCGACCTGCCCTCGGTCAAGGAGGCTTGGAACGATCCGTCGCTGACCTCGGACAAGAAGCTGGCGCTGTTCGGTGAGCAGCTCAAGAGCACCATGTCGCCGCCGACCGTCCCGACCTGGGAGCAGGTCGCCGCGAAGTTCGACGCTCAGATGGAGCAGGTCTGCAAGGCGGGTCTCGATCCGGCACAGGCGATGAAGACCGTCCAGCAGCAGGCCACGTCGATCGGGACGGGGCAGTGAGCGCACCGTCCCCGGCCGCCACCCGGATACCCGAGACCGGTCAGGGATCCGGGCGGCGACGGCCGGCTGGACGGGGGCGTTTGTCCGGACGGCGCGGTCACGAGCAGTGGGCCGCCCTCGTGCTCGCCATTCCGTTCTGCGTGTTGTTCTTGGCTTTCACCCTCTGGCCGGTCGTGCAGTCGCTGTTCATGAGCTTCACCGACACCCACTCCCGCGACCTCCACACTCCGTTCCAGGTCAACCTGGTCGGGTTCGCCAACTACGCTCAGGCGCTGTCCGACCCGGTTTTCCAGCGCGCCGCACTCAACACCGCCATCTTCGTCGTGGTCGGGGTCCCGGTGACCCTGGCGTGCGGGCTGGCCGCCGCCGTCGCGTTGGACAAGGGCATCTCCCGCTTTCGGGCCGTGTTCCGGCTCGGCTTCTACACCCCTGTCATCACCAGCATCGTTGCTGTAGCGGTGGTCTGGCGGTTCCTGCTGCAGCCCGACTCCGGGCTGGTCAACACCGCGTTGGGCTGGTTCGGCATCAACGGGCCCGACTGGCTCGGCAGCACCCACACCGCGCTGGCGTCGCTGATCGCCATGGGCGTATGGCGCAACTTCGGCAACGGCATGATCATCTTCCTGGCCGGACTCCAGTCCGTTCCGCCATCGTTGCACGAGGCCGCCGCCATCGACGGCGCCGGTGCGTGGCGCAGGTTCTGGGCCATCACGCTGCCGCTGCTGCGCCCGATCGTGCTGTTCGTAGCCGTGACGACCACGATCGGTTACCTGCAGTTCTTCGAGGAACCGTTCGTGATGACCCAGGGCGGCCCGCTGAACGCCACCATCTCGGTGTCGATGTACACCTACCAGCAGTTCGGCTTCGGCAACTACGGCGTCGCCGGTGCGATGAGCTACCTCATCTTCGTCGTCATCGTCATCGTCACCGCCATCCAGTTCCGTCTACTGAGGGAGCACTGACATGGCGACCGCGACTGCCGTGCGCACCCGCACCGCGACACGGCATCGCCGCCCCAACCGGTGGTGGTTGTACGTCGTCTTGACGATCCTGCTGCTCCTGGTCATCACGCCGTTCATCTGGATGGTCCTGGGCGGCTTCAAGACCGACGCCGAGCTGAACCAGGTCCCTCCGACCTGGTGGCCGCAAGAGCCCACCATCAGCAACTTCACCCAGTTGTTCGCCCAGCTCGACTTCGGGCGCTACTTCGCCAACTCCGCGATCGTCGCCGTCGTGGTGACCGTCGGAAATCTGCTTTTCTGCTCGATGATCGGCTACGCGTTGGCGCAACTCGACTTCAAGGGGAAGAGGATCATCTTCGCCCTCGTCCTCATCACCTTGATGATCCCCGGTGTGGTCACCTTCATCCCGTTGTTCATCCTGGTGGTCAACCTCGGCCTGGCCGACACCATCCCGGGTTTGTTCCTGCCCTTCCTGGTGGCACCGTTCGGGGTGTTCTTGATGCGTCAGTTCTTCCTCGGCCTCCCCCGCGATCTGCTCGAAGCGGGCCGGATCGACGGGGCCGGGGAGTTGCGCATCTTCTTCGGCATCTTCTTGCCGTTGGCCGGACCGGCGCTCGCCACCTTGAGCATCCTCACCTTCCTCGGCAGCTGGAACAACTTCTTGTGGCCGCTGGTCATCGCCTCGTCCCAAGACACCTACACCCTGCCCGTCGCCCTGGCCCTCTACTCCACCGGACAGCACGAGACCCAGTACGGGCTCCTCCTCGCGGGAGCCACCGTCGTCATCGTGCCCATCATGATCGTCTTCGCGTTCTTCCAGCGCTACTTCACCGAAGGCATCGCCACCACCGGCATCAAGTGATCCGCCCACCGTTTTCCAGGAGCTTCCATGTCATCTCCCACGATGCCGCGCCGGCTGTTCCTCGCCGCCGCCGGCGGAACCGCCGCCGCCCTGGCCGCCCCGCAGGCTTGGGCGGACCATCGCGTGCCGAGGGATCACCGTCGCCCGGAACAAACCCTGCAGCGGTGGGCCAGCGACACCTGGCGATCCATGGCTGCGATGGTCGATCCGGCGACCGGTCTGCCCGCCGACAATCTGGACGGCGATCTGACCGGTCGCAGCCGGTACACCTCCCCGACCAATGTCGGCGGCTACCTGTGGTCGGCGCTGGTCGCCCGCGACCTGGACCTGATCACCCACGGTGAGTGCCGTGCCCGGATCGCCCGTGTGCTGCGCGCGTTGCATCGGATGAAGCATCACAAGCCGAGCGGCATGTACTTCAACTGGTACGACCCGCACACCGGCGACGTCGTGACCACCTGGCCCGAAAGCGGAGATCCGGTGACCCCGTTCGTGTCCAGCGTCGACTGTGCCTGGCTCGGCGCCGCTCTCAAGGTGGTGGCCGCGGCCGACCCGTTCAACCGGCGCGCCGCCCGTGCCCTGTACGAGCGGATGCGCTGGGACATGTTCTTCGACCCGGCCTTCAACACCGCGGGAGGCAACCACGGCGGCTTCTTCCTGGTTCAGCCCCCCGGTCGCACGGACGGCTTCTGGGGCAACCACATCGGTGTCGGCCCCGATGTCTGGTACACCGACCACCACTACGACACCGCCGTCTCCGAGACGCGGATCACCACCTACCTCGGCATGATCGAAGGCCAGATCCCGGCGTCGGCGTACTTCGGGACCTGGCGGACCTTCCCGCCCGATTGGACGTGGCAGGAGATGATCCCGGTCGGAACCAACCGGAAGTACCTGGGGGTCGACGTCTTCGAGGGCGCCTACACCTACCGCGGGACGCGGATCGTCCCCGGCTGGGGCGGGTCGATGTTCGAGGAGCTGATGCCCAACCTGTTCGTTCCGGAAGAGACCTGGGGACCGCGTAGTTGGGGCCGCAACCATCCCCTGCACGTGCGGGCGCAGCGCCTGCACGGGATGGTCGAGGCGCGCTACGGCTACTGGGGGTTCTCCCCCTGCTCCAATCCCGCCGGGGGCTACCGCGAGTACGGCGTCGACGCGCTCGGGATGAACCCGACAGGCTACTTCTCCGACCAGCAGAAGACCGACTACGATGCCGAGACCAACCCGCATCCGAGGTACGGCAACGGCGTGGTGACCCCGCATGCCGGGTTCCTGGCCATGATGCACGAGCCCCAGGCGGCCTACGACAACCTCGGCAAGATCGAGCGGGACCTGCACTGCTACGGTCCCGGCGGCTTCTACGACGCGGTGGCGACCCGAAGCGGACGGATCGCCCGTCGCTACCTCGCGCTGGACCAGGCCATGATCCTCGGCGCTCTGGCCAACGTCGGCCTGCACGGCCGGCTCCGGCACTGGTTCAGCACACCCGATGTCGAGCGTGCCCTGAGGCCGGCACTGGCGATGGAACAGTTCGCGGCCGGATCGCGATGACTGCTCCCTATCGAGACCTGAATGCCAATGGGGTGCTCGATCCTTACGAAGATCCGACGCTGCCGATCGGCGAGCGGGTGTCGGACCTGCTCGCTCGGTTGTCCCTGCCGGAGAAGGCCGGGCTGATGTTCCACACCGTCATCGAGGCCGGGTCCGATGGGGCGCCGCTCGAGGGACCGGGCATGATCAGCAAGTCCGGTACCCGCGACGTCCTCGTCGGCAAGGGAATCAATCATTTCAACGTCCACGCCCTGGGCGACGCCCGGACTGCCGCGCGCTGGCACAACGCCGTGCAGCGGATCGCCGAGACCGAGACCCCGCACGGCATCCCGGTGACGATCTCGTCGGACCCGCGGCACAGTGCCCAGACCAATGCCGGCGCGTCCTGGTCGACGACGTTCTTCTCTGCCTGGCCCGACCCTCTCGGGCTGGCCGCGCTCCGTGATCGCGACCTGGTCCGCCGGTTCGCCGACACCGTACGCCGGGAGTACCGGGCCGTCGGGATCCGCGCGGCGCTGCATCCGAGCGCGGACCTGGCGACCGAACCGCGGTGGGCGCGACAGCGCGAGACGTTCGGTCAGGACCCCGAGCTGGTGGAGACTCTCGTGAGTGCGTATCTGGCGGCCCTGCAGGGCGACGTCCTGGACTGCGAATCGGTCGCGGCGTGCACGAAGCACTTCCCCGGAGCAGGCCCGCAGGCAGGCGGTGAGGACGCACACTTCCCCTACGGGCGAGATCAGGTCTACCCGGGCGGCCGCTTCGCCGATCACCTGAGCCCGTTCCGGGCCGCGATCCGCGCCGGGACCGCCGTGATCATGCCCTACTACGGACGACCGGTCGGCTTGACCCTGAACGGCGAGCCGGTCGAGGAGGTCGGCTTCGGATACAACGAGCGCATCATCTCCGGGCTGCTGCGCGGCGAGCTCGGCTACCAAGGTGTCGTGCTCAGCGACTGGGAACTGATCAGCGACAACCAGGTTGGAGACCGGGTGCTACCTGCCCGCGCCTGGGGGGTCGAGGATCTCGACCCGCTCGACCGGATGGAGCAACTCATCGACGCCGGCATCGACCAGTTCGGCGGCGAGGAGTGCACCGACCTCCTGCTGGACCTGGTCCGGCACCGACGGGTCACGGAGGAACGGCTCGACGAGTCCGTGCGGCGCCTCCTGGCGGTCAAGTTCGCCCTCGGTCTGTTCGACGACCCCTACGTCGACGAGGACGCAGCGGCCACGCTCCCCGCGGCCGAGGACGTCGCTGCCGGGCGGGTCGCCCAGGCCCGTTCGACGGTGTTGCTGCACAACGACGGGCTGCTGCCGGTCACCGGGTCGCGACGGGTCTACCTCGAGGGGCTGGATCCGCGGGCTGCGGGCCGGTTGGGACAGGTCGTCGGAGATCCTGCCGACGCGGACCTGGCGCTGGTCCGGCTGGGTGCACCGTTCGACCCGCGCGACGACCTCTTCCTGGAGGCGTTCTTCCACGCCGGAAGCCTGGAATTTCCCCCCGGCCTCCCGGTGCGGCTGGCCAGGATTGCCGCGTGCTGCCCACTGGTCGTCGACGTGGAACTGGACCGACCCGCCGTCCTCACCCCGCTGCTGGGGATGGCCCGCGCTCTCACCGGCACCTTCGGTGTCGGCGACGACGCGTGGCTGGACGCGGTGACCGGCGTGACGCCACCGCAGGGCCGACTGCCGTTCGATCTGCCCAGATCGATGGCTTCGGTCCGTGGCTCGCATGAGGACGTACCGGGCGACACCGCAGATCCGCTGTTCGTGTTCGGCGATGGCGTGTCGTTGCCATGAGCGTGTCGCCGGTGCGTCGTGACTGACTGTTAGGGTTGGCGCTCGCGCTCGTTGTCCGGGAGGCCAGCCGCTCCGGAACCAATGATCTCCGACGTAGCGAAACCACAAGCTCAGGGACCTCATCCGTGGCGGACATCAAAGAACCAGGCCAGGAGGACCGGACTGTCGATCGGTACGGCAGCGACGTCTTGGCCCCCGGCTGGCAGAAGGCCCGTCAACCGGTCATCGCCGATCTGCCCCTGAGTCGCGGACTGGTGATCGAGGATCCGTCCAGCGGGTTCGTCGGCGCCGTGCAGCGCTGGGCGAACGGTCTGGTCGTACTGGAGGACCGCACGGGGCGCAAGCGAAGCTTCCCGCTCGGGCCTGGCTTCTGGTACGAGGGCAGCCCGGTGGCCCTCGTCCTGCCGACGGCGGTGCCCACACAGACCGCCCGCCGCACCGCGTCCGGCTCGATCGCCGCCCCGACCTCGGCCAGGGCGAGGGTCGCCCGGCCCAGCCGGATCTTCGTCGAGGGCCGGCACGATGCCGAGTTGATCGAGAAGATCTGGGGCGACGACCTGCGCGATGTCGGGGTCGTCGTCGAGCTCTTGAACGGTGTCGACGCACTACCCGACGTGATCTCCGACTTCGGTCCCGAGCCGCGACGACGGCTCGGCGCGCTGGTCGACCACCTCGTCCCCGGCGCCAAGGAGACCCGGATCGCCGAACAGGTCGCTCGGCTGCCCGGCGGTCAGCACGTGCTGGTGCTCGGCCACCCGTACGTCGACATCTGGCAGGCAGTGAAGCCGGGTCGGGTCGGACTCGCCCGTTGGCCGGACATCCCGCGCAACACCGAGTGGAAGCACGGCATCTGCGACGCGCTGGGCCTCCCCCACGACGACCAGGCCGACATCGCCGCCGCCTGGCAGAGGATCCTCGGCCGGGTGAACGGCTGGCGCGACCTCGAACAGCCACTGCTCAGCGTGGTCGAGCAGTTGATCGACTTCGTGACCACCGAGACCCCGACCTGACCCGGTCCTTCGCCGGCCGTGTGCCGGTCAGTCCAGCAGATCGCGGACGACCCCGTCGGCGAGCAGGCGGCCGGGCAGGGTCAGCCGCAGGGGTCCCGGCCCGGCGACCAGCAGGTCCCGATCGACGAGTTCGGGCACCCGCTCGCGCTCGGTGGCGGTCAGCACGGTCGGATCGAGACCGTCGCAGAGCCGCAGTTCGAGAAGAACCCGCTCCATCCGACGGTCCTCGGATTCCAGCACCTCCCGCGCGTACGCGGGTGAGGCCCCGGCCGAAAGGCGTCCGGCGTACGCCCGCGGGTGCTTGACATTCCACCAACGAGTTCCACCGACGTGGCTGTGTGCTCCCGGGCCGATCCCCCACCAGTTGTCCGAACGCCAGTAGCCGAGATTGTGCCGGCAGCGCCCGGCGTCCGAGGTCGCCCAGTTGCTCACCTCGTAGGCCTCGAAACCGGCGCCGACCAGGCGTTCCTCGGCCACCAGGTACTTGTCGGCCAGGTCGTCCTCGTCGGGCATCGGCAACTCGCCCCGCCGGATCCGGCCGGCGAGGCGGGTGCCCTCCTCGACGATCAAGGCGTACGCGCTGACGTGGTCCGGTCCGGCGGCCATCGCCAGGTCGAGACTGGTTTGCCAGTCGGCGGCCGACTCCCCCGGCGTGCCGTAGATCAGGTCGAGGCTGAGGTGGGAGAAACCGGCCGCTTTGGCGTCGGCCACGCATTGTTGCGACCGGCCCGGCGAGTGCACCCGGTCCAGCGTGGCCAGCACCTGTGGAACTGCGGACTGCATCCCGAACGACATCCTGGTGAATCCCGCATCGCGGAGACGCTGCAGATCGGTGGCGTCGACCGACTCGGGATTGGCCTCGGTGGTCACCTCGGCATCGTCGGCGAGGCCGAAGACACCGCGGACCCGGGCCAACAACGTGCCCAGCCGTTCGGGAGTCAACAGCGTGGGCGTGCCGCCGCCGACGAACACCGTCTCCACCGGTGGCGTCCGATCGCCCAGGACCCGCCCGGCCAGCTCGATCTCCGCGAGAGCGGCAAAGAGATAGGCGTCCTGGCTCGTGCCGGGCGCGGCACCGAGCTCCGCGGCGGTATAGGTGTTGAAGTCGCAGTAACCGCAACGAGTCGAACAGAACGGCACGTGCAGGTAGATTCCGAACGGCCGCTGCCCCAGCTCGGTCAGCGAGGCCTCCGGCAACCGCCCGTCGGGTGGCGCCGGATCACCGTCGGGAAGCGTGCTCGGCAAGAGAACCGACGATCTAGGGAACCAGGACGAGCTTGCCGCGGACGTGCCCGCTCATGCTGATGGCGTACGCCTCGGCGGCCCGGGTGAAGGGGAACGTCTGGAACTTGATCACCAACTGCGAGCTCTCCAGCAGACGAGCGCCCTCGGCCAGCGCGTCGAACGGCCGCGAGTCATCACCCCCGCTGGTCACTTGAACGCCCAGCGACTTGGCGCCGAAGTTGGCGATGCTGAGCACTTTGCCAGGTTCGGGTGCCAGGGCCACCAGTTCCTCGATCGGAGTCTTGCCGACCACGTCGAAGACCGCGCTGATCGGCCCCGGGGAGACTCCTCGCACACGCTCGGTGACACCGTCCCCGTACAGCACCGGAATGGCGCTCAGCTCGCGCAGGTAGTCCTGATTGCTCTCCCCGGCCGAGGCGATCACCGTGATCCGGCGACTCAGGGCCATCTGCACCGCGACCGCGCCCACCCCACCGGCACCGCCGTCGACGAACAAGATCTGGTCTGCGCCGACTCCGAGCAGCCGTAGCGCGCGTTCGGATGTCTCGACCGACACGCCCGCGGCCGCGGCTACCGCCCAGTCGACCGACGACGGCTTGGTGGCCCAGGAGTCGAGCACCGCGTAGTCGGCCTGGGTGGCGTTACCCCGCCCGAATACCTCGTCGCCGACAGCGACGCCGGCCACGCCCTCGCCGAGTTCGTCGACCACCCCCGCTGCGTCGAAGCCGAGCAGCACGGGTCCGTCCGGGCGGTCGCCGTCGGCCCGTGCTCCGGACAGCAACTTGGTGTCGATCGGGTTGACGCTGGCCGCCTTGACGCTGATCCGGATCTGCCCGGGACCGGCATGCGGATCGTCGGCGTCGGCCCAACGCAGGACCTCGGGGCCGCCGTACTCACTGAACTGCAGGGCTTTCATGGATCAGATCTCCTCGGGAGTTGCGGTATGACGGTTCGCACCCAGACAACCCTGTCTGGCTGCGATTACTTCCTGTCGGCCTTGGTCGGTTCGGTGGTGGACAGGGCGGCGACGAAGGCCTCCTGTGGCACCTCGACCCGGCCGACCATCTTCATCCGCTTCTTGCCTTCCTTCTGCTTCTCCAGCAGCTTGCGCTTACGGGTGATGTCGCCCCCGTAGCACTTGGCCAGGACGTCCGTGCGGATCGCCCGGACCGTCTCCCGCGCGATCACCCGGGCGCCGATCGCAGCCTGGATCGGCACCTCGAACTGCTGGCGGGGAATCAGGTCCTTGAGCTTGCCGGCCATCATCAGGCCGTAGCTGTAGGCCTTCTCCTTGTGCACGATGGCGGAGAACGCGTCAACCGGCTCGCCGTGCAGCAAGATGTCGACCTTGACCAGGTCGGCCGGCTCCTCACCGTCCGGCTCGTAGTCCAGACTGGCGTACCCCTTGGTCCGCGACTTCAACGCGTCGAAGAAGTCGAAGACGATCTCGGCCAGCGGCAGGGTGTAGCGGATCTCGACCCGCTCCGCAGACAGGTAATCCATCGCCCGCTGGATCCCTCGACGGGACTGGCACAGCTCGAGCACCGTACCGATGTATTCGGTCGGCGTGAGAATCGTCGCCTTCACGACCGGTTCGTACACCTCGGCGATCTTGCCGTCGGTCGGGTACTCGCTCGGGTTGGTCACGTTCCGCTCGGCTCCGTTCTCCATCACGAGCCGGTAGACCACGTTCGGCGCGGTGGAGATGAGATCGAGATCGAACTCGCGCTCCAGCCGCTCCCGGACGATCTCCATGTGCAGCAGGCCGAGGAAGCCGATCCGGAATCCGAAGCCGAGCGCACCGGACGTCTCCGGCTCGTACGTCAGCGCGGCGTCGTTGAGCTGGAGCTTGTCCAACGCCTCGCGCAACTCCGGATAATCGCCTCCTTCGATCGGGTACAGGCCGGCATAGACCATCGGATTCGGGTGCCGGTAACCGTCGAGCGACTCCGCGGCCGGCTTCGAGGACGAGGTGATCGTGTCGCCGACCCGGGACTGCCGCACCTCCTTGACGCCGGTGATCAGATAGCCGACTTCACCGACGCCGAGCGACGCGGCTCGGGTCGGCTCGGGCGCGATAACGCCGACCTCGAGGGTCTCGTGGGTGGCCTTGGTCGACATCATCAGCACGCGTTCGCGGTGGGACAGCTCGCCGTCGATCACCCGCACGTACGTGATCACGCCGCGGTAAGTGTCGTAGACGGAGTCGAAGATCAGCGCACGCGCCGGGGCGGTCGGGTCGCCGAGCGGCGGCGGTACCTGGCCGACGATCTCGTCCAGCAGCGCGGCCACACCCTCGCCCGTCTTCGCGCTGACCCGCAGCACCTCGGAGGGATCGCAGCCGATGATGCCTGCCAGCTCGGCCGCGTACTTGTCCGGTTGAGCGCTGGGTAGGTCGATCTTGTTCAGCACCGGGATCACGTGCAGGTCCGCGTCGATGGCCAGATAGAGGTTGGCCAGCGTCTGCGCCTCGATGCCTTGCGCCGCATCCACCAACAGCACGGCACCCTCACACGCGGCCAAGGAACGTGACACCTCATAGGTGAAGTCGACGTGGCCAGGCGTGTCGATCATGTTGAGAACGAACGTCTCGTCTTCGACACTCCACGGCATCCGGACGGCCTGGGACTTGATCGTGATGCCGCGCTCGCGCTCGATGTCCATCCGGTCCAGGTACTGCGCGCGCATGGCCCGCCCGTCGACGACACCGGTCAGCTGCAGCATCCGGTCGGCCAGCGTCGACTTGCCGTGGTCGATATGAGCGATGATGCAGAAGTTGCGGATGACCGAGGCGTCGGTACGGCCCGGGGCGGGCGCGTCGGGAGGAGCCACGGTCTGGAGTCGCTTTCGGGGTCGGCTTGGTGGGCGGGGGTCGACGTTCATCCTAGTGGCGCACGCGCCCGTTCGATTGCGCCGGCGATCCGGGTGATGGTCACCCACACCGGGCTCGGCACAGGTGTGGTCATGCACGCCGAGCCGTTGCGCGAGCTGTCACGTCCTCCGGCACGAGCGCGAAGACGCGACCCACCCGGGATCCCACGTCGTCCAACACCAGCGCACGGGCGCGAGCCCAGGACGCCCGAGCCGTCGCGTTGTCCAGCACAAGCGCGAGGACGCTGCACGCCCGGAACCAGAGCGTCGCGTGGTTCTGCGGCGTCGCGATTCCCTTCCTGACTGTGCTTCAATCGATCTCAATCGTTTCAGTCGAGCGTAACCGCGTACCAGCAGCGCAGGAGGGTGAACAGAGGTGGCGCAGCGCGATCAACCGAGCGGTGCGAGCGCCGAGGACTCGGCCACCGCGGCAGACGCTCCGCCCGGAGCGACGAGAACCGCGATCGGAACCGGCCGCGAAACGTCATCAGCAGCCGGGCCGTCACCATGGCGGAGCATCGTCGGCATCCCGTTCTTGCGGGGCGCGTTCATCGCACTGTTCATCTCCGGTATCGGCGTCTCGGCTACGACTCCCCAGATGACGCTGTTCCTGGTGGATGAGCTGGGTGCATCCATCCCGGTGGCCGGCCTGTACTACCTGGTCAATCTGGGTGCCCCACTGGCCGGATACCTGCTGGGTAGCCTCTCGGACCGCCACAGCGACCGGCTGGTCCTGTTCCGGATCTGTGCGCTGGTCGGCGGTGTCGGCTGGTTGGGCATGGCCTTGGCCAACCGGATGTGGATGCCGTTCGCGATCGGTGGAATCGCGTTGAGCATCTCCGGCGCATCGATGGGCCAGTTGTTCGCTGCGGCGCGCGACGAGTTGAACCGACGCCAGACTCCGAGTGGCGACCGGGTGATCGCCAGTCTGCGGATGGCGTTCACCGCCGGTTGGATCATCGGACCACTGGTCGGGAGCTGGTTCGGAGCGCAGTTCGGGCTGCGTCCCTTGTTGTTCCTCGCCGCCGCGCTGACCATCGGCCAGATCCTGCCGTTCGGCCGAATGCGTGCGCCGCGCTACATCGACACCGAACTGGTCGCCCGGTCCGGGACTGGCGAAGACCGCGAGGGTTCCGATCCTGCCGACAGCTTCGCCGGAGCGTCCCCACCGACTCGGAGCGCCACACCAGCGGTACGACGAGCGCCGTCCCGGCTCCCGCTGTTCGCGTTCGTCGGTTGCTGCGCGCTGGTGATGAACGGCGACACGATCAAGTTCGCCTACCTGCCGCTCTACATGGCCAACCAACTCGGAGTGTCCGACACCATGCGAGGCGCCGTGATCGCCATCCAGCCGCTGGTCGAATTCGCGCTCATGCCGCTCTTCGCCAGGCTGGCGGAGACCTTCAGCCCCGTCCGTATGGTGATCGTTGGGGCAGTTTTCGGCGTGCTGGCCAACGTGGCCTACGCGACGTCGAGCCACGTCGCAGGCTTGTTCGCCGGGCAGATCCTGATGTCGGCGCTGTGGGCAGCCATTGCGGGACTCGGCATCACCGTTGCCCAACAGCTCTACCCCCAAGGTGTCGGCATGGCCTCGTCGGTCTTCATGAGCTCGATAGCGCTCAGCGGCGGACTGGGCGGCGCGCTGGGCGGCCTGGGGACCGCGCTGCTCGGAGTGCCGCACGTCTTCTTCGTCCCGGCAGTTCTGGGGCTGGGCGGAGTGATCGGCCTGGTGGCGACCGAGAGGAAGCTCCAACCCGGTGAGCGGGCGTTCAGCCTCCCACCGACATGACGGCTCGCCGGAATGGGGCCGAGCGAGAAACCCCGCACCCGGTACGCGGTCGCGCGCCGGTGCTGTGAACGCAACACGCCCGCCGGTCGCCGCAACAGCGAAAATTCACCACCGTGCCCGGACGCGATCGCTGGGCACCGCATCGGCGACAAACCGGTTGGGGCGGATTTTGGTCGGCTCCCCAGTCGCTGCTAGAGTTGGCGGTCGCGCCCGCTGCCCAATGAGCTTCGGTCGCCGCATCACCCCACCCGATCGTACCGAGAACGAGAAGCTCAGAGGCCTTATCCGTGGCGAACATCAAGTCCCAGATCAAGCGGAACAAGACGAACGAGAAGGCACGCCTGCGCAACAAGGCGGTCAAGTCGTCCCTGCGTACGTCGGTGCGCCGGGTCCGCGAGGCGGCCGCCGCCGGTGACTCAGCGAAGGCGACCGAGTATGCCCGGGTCGCTTCCCGCGAGCTGGACAAGGCTGCCTCGAAGGGAGTCATCCACAAGAACCAGGCCGCGAATCGCAAGTCTGCGATCACGGCCCAGGCGGCCAATCTGGGCTGATCGCCCAATGGCCGCCTCGACACCCTGACGCAACCCGTCACCTGTCCGTACCCACGTCCCGATCGCCCCTGGGGTGATCGGGACGTGGTGCGTTCGGACTCCTAGGACATCCGAGCAAGCGCCGCGATCCACGCCCTTCGACGGGCTCAGGGCACATCCACCACGGCCACATCTCCCACGCCCTTCGACAGCTCAGGGCACATCCCCCACGGCATCTCCCACGCGCTCCGACGGGCTCAGGGCACATAAGGCTCAGGGCACATACCCCAGGCTCGAGGCATCGAGAGCGAAGGCCGTCAGCTTCGACCCCCGTGGCAGATCGCCAGCACCGCCTGTTCGAGGGCGAAGTCGGCATCCCCGGCAGCACCCTTCACATTCGCATCGGCTTTCGCCACCGTCCGTAGGGCGACGGCCAGTGACGGCGCGTCCCAACCCCGAGCCTGAGTCCGCAAGGTCTTCACCTTCCACGGCGGTACACCCACCTCGCGGGCCAGATCGGCCTCGCGGAGCCCACTCGGCGCCGTCACGAACTTCGCCAACCCGCGCAGCCCCGACGCCAGCGCGCTGGTGATCAGCACCGGCGCAACCCCGGTCGACATCGCCCAGCGCAACTGCTCCAGCGCCTCGCCGGTCCTGCGCGCAATCGCCGCATCCGCGACAGCGAAACTCGTGACCTCGGCACGGCCGGCGAAGTAGCGCCTGATCTGCGTGCCGGTCACGCGCCCATCGGCGGCATCAGCGACCAGTTGCGCCACCGCGGCGGCCAGTGGCCGGAGTTCATGGCCGACCGCATCGACCAGCATTGGGGCCGCGGACGGCTCGATCGACCCGCCGATCCGGCGCACCTCCGCGTTCACGAACTGGGGTAGCTCCCACGCCTTGACCGTGTTGCAGGCAATGGTCTCCACCCTGACCCGCGCCAGACGATCCAGCAGAGCCTTCGGTCGGACACCCCCGCCGTGCACCAGGACCAG